>NZ_JAUBTS010000039.1:0-66427 GCF_036705105.1 Microcoleus sp. B9-D4 | reverse complement strand
TTGTCCGATACCTAGAAAGTAGACCACAATTATTTATCAATGCACTGTTTAGTTATTTTGTCAATGCGTAAGTCCTAATTCCTTATATCGGTTAGGTGTTCTTGGGTCGTACACCCTAAATATAGAAGTTCTGCATCCAGAAGTGAATTGCGGGTGAGGCACTGCACTCACCGCGAATAATTAGGGTAACTTACTTGGCTTGAAAATGGTGGTAAGGTGCGCCGAAGAGCACCCTACTTTAGCACAATCAATCTGGCAATCACGAGAATTGAGAACCGTGCCTGAAGTCAAAAAAGTCGATCGACTTAATCAGGAAAACAAACCTCTGGAGCGCACAAACTGGGGAAATCCAAAGTTGTGACTTCCAGCGTATCCAACTCAACTCTCCGAATTACATGATTGTTCGTATCAGCAACAAACAAATGAGGCCCGATCGCACTCAACCCAGAAGGTTCAAAAAATCGAGCCTTGAGACCTTTAGCATCAACCAAACCTGCTGTACCATCTCCAATCATTGTTCTGCACGTACCGCCCCGGTGGTCGATCCGCTTAATTTTGTGATTGTAAGTATCAGCCACCCAGAGGTAATTTTGAGCGTATTCAACACCCAAACAGTGCTGCAACCTTACCTCATCACCGCGACCATCTTTATCCCCAAAACCAAACAATTCACCGCTACCGCAGACTGTACGCACCTTCGGGTCTTCATCAATACCCACAGCGCGAATCGAACTAATTTCGCTGTCAGCAACAAACAACTCCGATCGATCCGTAGACAGGCCGCTGGGCTGAGAAAAAGCAGATTCTGCAAGACTTCCGTCAACACAGGATTCTCTGCCAATACCCGCATAAGTGGCGATCGTGCCTGTGTCTAACTGCATTTCCCAAATTTGATGGGAACCCGCCATTGCAATAAAAAGTCTATTTCCAACCCTTTCTAAATCCCAAGGCGAATTCAATTGCGTTTCTAAACCCTTGCCGCTACGGGGTGCAATTTCGTGACTTTGTTCGCCCGTACCAGCAACAGTTTCCACCCGTTGAGTCGTAAAATCAATCTTTCTGAGAGCATGATTTTCCGTATCAGCAACATATAGAATTTGACTTTCTGCATCAAAAGCCATACCTTGAGGTGCATAAAACTCAGCCTCTTCAAAGTCCCCATCAGCTAAACCCGGTTTGCCACTACCGATAACGTGCAGCACCTCACCTTCGAGGGTGCTGACAACAATCCTATTGTGGCCGGAATCGGCAATAAATAAGCAAGAACCGACTAAGTTTTGTATGACTGAATTAGCAGGTCCTGGCAATACAGTTTCATCTAGAGATTCATTTTCCTGAGTCATTTCGCCCAAAAGCGCGACCTGTTGGTGAAGATGTTTTGCCTCCGTTGCAGCGATCGCAAATGCCAGCACTTTACCGGGAAAAGCCAGCGGTGTTGATACAGGTTTGCGCTGTTTTTCTAAGGTAAAACGCAGTTGTTTAAAGTTAAGTGCATTTTTGTCTTTGTATTCAGCAATTAACTTGCCAACTAACTCGTCAAGTGCTTCTCTATTGCCTTCGCCCGAAACAAAGCCGACGACATAACTTTCAGGATCGATCACCATTAAAGTTGGCCAAGCGCGAACCGCGTAGCTTTGCCAAACTTTCATGCCGCTGTCAACGATTACAGGATGTTCGATATCGTAGCGGAGGATAGCTTGGCGGATGTTTTCTACTTCTTTTTCGTTTTCAAATTTAGCCGAGTGAACCCCAATAACCGTAAGGGAATCTTTATATTTTTGTTCGAGGTATTTTAAGTCGGGCAGGACGTGCAAGCAGTTGATGCAGCAGTATGTCCAGAAGTCGAGGAGGACGACGCGCCCTTTTAAGGCTTCAATGGATAAAGGTTTTTCGGTATTCAGCCAGGGGTAGTTTCCGGGGAATTCTGGTGCTCTGACGCGAGGCATGGCATCTCCTGGGTAGGACGTGAGTGATTTTTTTACTTCTTTAATTTAGCGGGAAGTTTGGCAGGATGGGAAGAAAGCTGATTAAACCAGGGTTTTTCGAGACAGCGAACATGGCTGTGGCACAAGAGGGGGGCGAGGGAGGATGGTAAAACCGACACGGAGTCAAAACGGTTGTTGCTTTTATAAATTACATAACCAACGAGAAATAGATGCAACTTGATTCTCCTGATTCAGATTTGCAGCATTACTGAGAGTCCGGTTTTCCAGTTGATGCCAGATTTCACCCGCCATCCTTCTTGCAACTGCCGAACCCACAAAGAAAGTCAGAGGTGAGTGTCCAACTGTGGAAAATGCTTCGCGTATGCGATTTAGTGCCGCTTGTGCCGTTTTCCAATGCTCATCTGCACCTGCAGGATCGATTCCGCCTTTAAGTTCGCCCAATGCAATAACATAGGGTGCCACGATAGATGGCTCAATTGCGCTGGATTTATTAGCTACCAACTCCGTCGGGGCAAGATTAAATAAACATAAATCCACATTGCTCCTGACGAGTGGAACAGTTAGGTTATAAATCAATGTGCGATTACCTAGCTCGCTCTCCCAACTTATCCCACGTAAAGACAACTCAATTTCTGTGTCATCATTTGTCATGGCTATCCACTTTTTTGTCTTTGAGTCTTGCCAATAATATCTCTTACTAGCAATTGTGAGAGTCGAGAGGATAGCACGAGTTAGTTTTCTTTGTGCCAATACTCCGCCAACATTACGCATTGAGCCACCAAGCGTGTCACCACGAGTCAGTAGAAATCTAAACACCAATTCCTCCACAAAATTTGTGCCTGCTGGCTCAAGAAAATTCCTGATTAGACCATTTATCGCTTCAATCTTATCCTTTGGCATCAAATGAGCAAGAGACTTGTCAGATAATCCTGCAGCAGTCAACAATCCCATTTCAATGCCCTTAACATTTAACAAATCAGCAGGACTCGCAGCTTGACCCGCAGCTTCTTGAAGTGCTCTTGCTTGGGCGAGGTAAGGGGTAGCGCGTCGATTTTTTTCAAGGGCAAGTGCCACAAAACCCGCACGAGTGTCTTCAGATGTTGTGACAAGATCGTCACTGGATTGAAGGTGGTTACGATAAGCACACATAGGTATCCAGTTATTGTTTTTTCCATACATAAACGCACTTCCTCAAAGGAACACGTCCATAGTTTCCCATCTGTTGACTACTATTCCCCTTATCACCTGGTAAGACGAGAATATTTTCCGTAATAAAGCCGAGTTTTTCAGCGAAATCAGAAAGAATCATGTCCACTGAAATGCTTATACCTGCGTAGCGCACATTGTCATTAACCATAAACAAAAATGCCCCGGATTTAAGGATACGAAAGCTTTCTTGTATTACGCAAGCCATTTCATAGAAATATCCTCTTACCATTCTTGGTATACCATTGTTGTTCAATATACCCAGTGACTTTTGGGTGTCCAAATATCTTAAGATAGCCTGCAAGAGAGTTTGCGAATTAGCAATACTTAAAGCTACTTCCCAATCCTGATTAATAGCCAATAAATCTTTGGGGTGATTCTCAACCGTACAACTTAGCATTTCCTGACGCAGATTAATTAATTCCTTTTCAGAAATTCCTAGTAAAGCTAGCTCTAGTGCATAGGTGCGAGTATAGTCATATCGATTGCAGTAGGGTGGAGATGTGATGATTGCATCGTAGGTAGAGTCCGGCAAATCGGGCATTATCTTCAGACAAGAACCTTGATGCAAATTAATTTTGCCTTGTTGATTATTCTGAGTTTGAAAAAGCTCAAGTTGTTGTGTAGGAGGTTCTAAGTCGTTAACAAGTTCATTAAATTTTTTGGTAATAGCTTGACTGAACTCCAGAACCTCACCTTTATTGAAGGACTTCTTTGACGTGCCATGACCCGAACGGTAATCCCAACGAAGATACTGTCCATCTTTGCGTGTATAGCTTACGGATTCTAAAACACACAGTAAAGTCAAGACTAAAACTGATTGAACCTTGGTATTTTCTTGATAACAAGCTCCAAGATATTGCTCAATTTGTATTTTAGTTTCTTCGGAGTAAGCCCCTTTAGTGATTCTCAATTCTGGCAAACTGACTGGGTTTTCAAATTGTTTCCATATTTGCAAATTAAACCATGTCTTTAGTCGCTGAAAATCATCAATAGTGAAGGCATTGTCTAAAATAATTTTGGTATTAATTATATGTTGACCAATAGGTAATAATTCAATCCCCTCACCATCTATTCCCAAGTCGCTAGCAGCAAATAGAGCAGTTCCACTACCTGTAAAAGGATCGAAAATCTTGCCTTGAATGACTTGATATTTTTGGAATAAGAACTCTACCAGAGAAGCGGAGAAAGCTTCCTTATACTTGTACCACCTATAAATGGGTCTAGTTTTGTTGGCCTGAAAACTAACCAAAAGTCTGGTAAGCGAGGGCTGGACTACAAACTTGTCTTGAAAGCGATCGTGTAATTGCCTGTCAAGGTTATCAATCTCTTCCAGAAAGTCATTTTCCTCTTCAGGGGCTATGTTGGAGATGCTTGATATATTTACCATGACTACAAATTATTAAATAACTAACTGTCGATCGTAGTATACCAGTATCTCCAATCAAAAAACGGGCAGATGTCGCTACCCCTGTAAATTCTCTCTGACGAACCAAAGAATTAACCGCTTCAGAAATTCTCCCCTCTGGCTGAACCCCAATTTTCTCCTGGGTTTTCCCGGCTGTTATTTTCCAGCATTACCAATACACCATTAATTTTATTCTGCTCGATCGCACTTGCGATCGAGTTAACCCACAGATTGATATTCTGCGGTTCCCCTTGCAAAGGCAATCTTGACGCGATCGCAGTAATATTGTTCTCATTTGAGTGGTAGACGGATTGTAAATGTACTGCCTTTTCCTAACTCACTCTGGACTTGAATGCTGCCTTGATGAGCCACTGCGATCGCACTTGCAATCGATAGCCCTAATCCAGCACCACCCGTGGCTCTAGAACGATCGCTCTGCACTCGGTAGAAACGATCAAAAATTCGCGTTTGTTCGGCTGGGTTGATACCAACACCTGTATCTTGAACTTGAATTATGGCTTCCTTGTCGGTGCAATCGAGGATGGCAATGATTAGCCCTCCTGGGGGAGTGTAGTTAATAGCGTTGATAATTAAATTTGTTACCATTCGGTAAAGTTGGGCTTCATCCCCAAGAATTACAACGGCTCGCGAAGCACGAATTTCTAACTTCAATTCCACCTCAGCCACGATTGCTAAACCTGCAAGTTCTTCTACTAAATCGCCAATCAGATAGTGGAAACAGCAATGCTGCAATTGAGTCGGAATCTGTTGTTGCTCAAGTCTACAAATAAACAATAAATCTTTCACTAACCTAGAAAGGCGGATGTTTTGTCGTTCGATAATATCGAGGTTTTGACTAACCTCCGGTAAATCTTCAGCCAGACGAGTATCCTCAACAGTAGCCTGAATGACAGCCAGAGGCGTTCGCAATTCATGAGCGGCATCGGAGGTGAATTGTTGCATCTGGCGATAGGACTGATAAATTGGTCGCATCGCTAATCCAGATAACCACCAACTCGCTCCTCCCACTAGCAGCATGACCAAGGGTAAGCCTAAAAAGAGCAACAATCGCAAAGTGTTCAGATAAGCATCCCATTCTTTGAGCGATCGCCCAATTTGCATATAACCCCAAGGCAAACCGCTGTTTGTTCTCAGTAATAGAGAAATTTGATAAAAGCGATCGCCATTAGAAAGATGCAGAATTTGCCAAAACTCTTTTGGTGCAAAGTTTTCTAATACATCCGGCTGCTCTCCAACCTTTGCTAATATTTCCCCAGATTGGTCTAAAAAGCGGAGATAATATCCCTCCTGCTGAAACACCCTAGCAGTATGTCGCGCCCCGTCATTGCCTGAAGAGTAACAGTTTTCATTCCACAGACACAAACCGGGCAAAATAGTTTTCAAGCTGGATGAAAGCTGTCCCGGTTGTTGTAATTGTGGTTCGATAGTGTCATGCAGCGTTCCGGCTAAGGACTGTAGTTTTTGCTGGAGAATGTATCGCTGCGTGTGAAACACAACCTGATAGACTGCAACACCGCATATACCTAACAACAACCCCAGGACGATCGCATACCAACCCGCAAGTTGCCAGCGCGTGCGGTTAAATAGCTTGTTGGAGTGCATATTACTTGCTCAAGCGATACCCGAATCCATGAACCGTTTCAATCATCCCGTCGCAGCCATAATCTGCCAGCTTGCGGCGCAACAGACGAATTCTAGCAGCAACTACATTGCTCATCGGGTCAGTATCAACATCCCACAGCCGAGTCAAAAGTCGATCGCGCGTGAGGATTTGGTTCGGATGCTGCATGAAATATTCCAGTAACCGAAACTCATTAGCCGTCAGAGGAATCACCCTTAGCTGTCCTTCGTCATCCGTAGTGCAGATGATGGATTTAGTATAGTCAAGCAGCAATCGCCCCACCTCAAGTTGGGCAGGATTGAAATGGGGTGAGTTTTCTGGCGACAAACTCCGTCCCCGTCGCTGAAGAGCCCGCAACCGGGCTAACAATTCTGCTTTAATAAACGGTTTCATCAGATAGTCATCAGCACCCGCATCTAGCCCTGCCACCATATCTTCCGTGCGATCTTTTGCCGTCAACATCAAAACGGGTAAAGGATTATTCTGCTGGCGCAAGCGTTGGCATAGTTCGACGCCAGAGATTTCCGGCAGCAACCAGTCAAAAATTGCAACCGTGTACTCGATCCATTGGTCTTGCAGATAGTTCCAAGCAGTTGTGCCATCCTGCACCCAATCCACCAGGTACTTTTCGCGGCTCAAGGTGCGTTGCACGATCGCACCCAAATCGGGTTCGTCTTCCGCCAGCAGAATTCTCATTTTATAGCTATCTCGTCCGATACTTTTTTACTAATAAACAGATCATACTAATTCTCAAAATTTATCCAAAATTAGCTCTGGGTGCGTCGCTATCAAAGCTGCTAAATAATAATATCGATATATTTCATTGCATCGGAATGATTTAACCGCAGAGGACACAGAGGACACAGAGAGAGAATAGCTGTAGGGTGCGTCGCTATCAAGCTCCTAAATAATATCGATAGTCTCACAGCGACGCATCGGTGCATACAGTCTTTTAGGAAAATCCTGCGAGCACCGTTGCCAATCTCTGTCCATTTTTAACCCAGTGGTCAAGGTTTAGCCTACTTCTTTGGTTGGTGTCGGCTCAATGCCATAGTTTTTCAACTCGGTTGTTTCCATCACCCGTTTAGGCATTAGAAACTTGCCAAATCGAGCATACAATGCAGGTAGAACCAGTAGGGTGAGAGCAGTTGAGGTAAAGAGTCCGCCGAGGACGACGATCGCCAAAGGCTGCAACAATTCCTTACCAGCGCCACCGCTTAAAACCAGGGGAATCATCCCCAATGCCGAGGTGAGTGCTGTCATCAGAATCGCCAGCAACCGTTCCATCGAGCCTTCGACAATGACTTTGGGAAGCGGCATTCCTTGTGCCAGTTTGGTGTTGTAGTTGTCTACAAGCAGCAACCCATTGCGCGTCGCTACGCCAAACAGCGTCACAAAGCCCACCATTGACGGAACTGAGATAACGCCGCCCGTGAGCAGGACTGAGATAACACCCCCGACCAGTGCCAATGGTAAGTTGATCATCACCATCAACATCGCAGGAACGGATTTCACCGTGAAGTACATCAATACAGCGATCGCTAGCACTGCTAATATTCCGAAAATTAGGAAGTTTTGAGCAGCGCGTTGTTCCGACTCATACTGTCCGCCGTACTGAATATAGTAGCCTTGGGGCAGTTGCACTGATTGCTTAACCTTGGCACGAATGTCACCGACGACCGACGCAACATCGCGTCCCTGTACGTTGGCTGACACTACAATTAAACGAGAGACGTTTTCTCGGTTAATCGTGTTTGGGCCCTTACCAAAGTCAACCTTTGCCACTTCCGAAAGCGGGATGATTTGACCTGTTGGGGCATTAACTTGGAGGTTGCGAATCGTGTTGAGATTGCGACGGGCTGATTCGTTGACCCAAACCAACACATCGACCAACTGTTGACCATCGGGCACTTGAGCAACCACGCGACCATTTAGGGCTGTTTCGGTGAAATCGGACAATTGGGCGATCGTCAATCCGTAGCGAGCGGCTGCATCCCGATTAAATTGAATTTGTACTTGACGGATCGGTATTTGGGGCTCAAGCTGAAGGTCTACCAATCCCTTCACGTCTTTCATTGTCGTTTCGATTTGTTCTCCAATGCGGCGTAGTTCTTGTAAATCGTTGCCGAATACTTTGATCGCGATCGCACTTCTGACACCCGATAGAACTTCATCCATCCTGTGACTGATAAATCCACCGACATTACCAGCAACTCCCGGAAACTGACCCAATACCTCCCGCAAAGCTTGAATCGTCGCAGGACGGTTTTGCATCGCTGCTTCACTCAGTTCCACGTCCAAGTGTGCTAAGTTCACCGATGCCGCATCTGGGTCGCCCGGAGCTCTGCCCGATCGCAGTTGTACTGATTCAAATCGGGGGTCATCCTTCAGGGCTGTTTGAATCGCTAACCCGATCCGATTGGTTGATTC
Organism: Microcoleus sp. B9-D4; assembly: GCF_036705105.1. Classification (NCBI taxonomy): domain Bacteria; kingdom Bacillati; phylum Cyanobacteriota; class Cyanophyceae; order Oscillatoriales; family Microcoleaceae; genus Microcoleus; species Microcoleus sp. B9-D4. The sequence continues at coordinate 57,795 of NZ_JAUBTS010000039.1, read as the reverse complement.
CAATGAAGAACCGGGATAAAGGGCGATCGCATTCATCAGCGATCGTTCCTGGAACGTTGGCAAAAAATCCCGTCCTAACGTCGGCACAATCAGCATTGCCGCCACCATTGACGCTGTAGCCAATCCCAAAATTAAGGTAGATCGACGCATCGCCATTTGGAGCAACGGATGGTAAACTCGCTTGGAAAACAGTGCTAGGAAAGGTTCTTTCGTCTGCATCCGGCTGTGGGGCAACAGAATAGCACACAAAGCAGGGGAGATTACCAGGGATTCCAGGCTGGAGATGACTACCACCACCAAGTAGGCGATGCCCATTGGAGTGAAGATGCGTCCTTCCACACCTGAAAGCGTGAAAATCGGTGAAAAGACAATAATTCCAATTAAGGTGGCTCCAATCAGCGACTCGCGCACTTCCTGAGAACCCTCAAAAATCACATCCATTGCTGGCTGGGGATTGGGCGAGAGGCGATTTTCCCGTAAGCGGCGGTAGGTATTTTCGCAGTAGACGATCGCATCATCCACTGCTGTCCCGATCGCCACTACCAATCCGCCGAGGGTCATGGTGTTGAGTTCCAGTCCAATCCAGGAACACACTAACAGCGAGAACAGTAGCGAGAGAAAGAAATCCAGCAAACAGATGGTGAGGGTGCGCCAGTTCATCAGAAACGGAATCAGAATGGCTGCGACAATCAAACTGCCTTCGATCAACGCCGAGCGCACATTACCAACTGAGGCATCAATGTAGGCATCTTGCCGGAAAGTGACATTCGCCTTCACATCTTTGGGTAAGCCCGGTTTAATTTCCTCCATCGCCTCGATGATGGCTTGCGTGACGGTGGGACTATCCACCAAAGGTTGCTTGTTGACCATCACGACCACAGCCCATTTAGTATTCCAACTGGCATCGCCTCGCTGGAGTGCAGCCCCAATCTTCACCTCTGCCACATCCCGCAGTAGAATCGCTTTTCCTTCCTGCACCTTGACGACCGCTTTTTGCAAATCTTCGATGTTCTGGATTTGTCCCTGTCCCCGAATCACTAATTCGCGCTCGGGGTCAATCAACAATCCACCGGCGGTTTTGGCATTTGCCTCGTTTGCCGCCTTGACGACTTCCTGAAGGGAAACCTTCAACGCTTGGAGTTTTTCAGGATTCGCAATCACCTGAAACTGCTGCAAATCTCCGCCGTAAACCAGCACTTGCGATACGCCTGGAACTGCCAACAACCGATTGTTGACTTTGCCATCCACCAAACGTCGCACGTCCATAATCGATGTAGTGTCAGACGTGAACGCATATTGAATCACCGTTCCGATGGGGGGAGCTAGGGGCGATATCTGTGGTGTACCAATTCCTTCGGGTAATCGGTCTTGTGCGTCCTGTAATCGCTCTGCCACCTGTTGACGAGCTTGATAGGGGTCAGTTCCCCACTTAAACACCACCCGCAATACAGAAATTCCTACGGCTGAGGAGGTACGGACGACTTCAACTCCTGGTGTTCCGTTGACCGCACTTTCTAGCGGTAATGTCACCAACGATTCCACCGCTTCTGGCGCAAGACCAGGGGCTTCGGTCTGTACTTCTACTTGAGGGGGCGCAAAATTCGGCAAGACATCGAGGGGCATTCGACTTACAGTATGTGTACTCCAGATGGTTAGGGCGATCGCCCCGAACACCACTAACCATCGTTGAGCAATAGACCATTTGGGGATGACGTTTAACATAAAAATGAAATTTGGATAGCATTAGGCAAGCTTTTAGGAGACGGAGTAAAGAGATTTACTCCGTCGCGATCGACTGTTACCAAAAATCTTGGTTTTTGAATGTCTATTAGTCCTTGCCTTTTAACCCAAAGACGGCGAATCCACCCACCAGTAAAACTCCTGCGCCTGCTACCCACATCAAGGGTGACGATCCTTGAGCAGGCTGCGCTTCTGCTTGCGATGTAGCGGGCGATGCTTGCGTTTCTGCTGGCGATGTAGCGGGTGATGCCTGCGTTTCTACTTGCGATGTAGCGGGTGATGCCTGGGTTTGGGCCTGCGGTTTACCTCGCAATGCCTCCGAGTACAAAAACGTTGCCCCCTGCATCACAATCTGATTTCCCGGAACTAAATTGCCTTCTTTAATTTCCACCACATCTCCAGAGTCGCTACCAATCTGAACTGAGATTGGTTTGTAGGTTGTTCCTTCCTGGATGTAGACGAGCTTTTGCCCATTGGCATCAACTAAGCTGGTGCTGGGAACTTTGACAATACCTCCATCGGTTGTAGGGGCAACTGCCTCTGTCTTAATTCCCAATGCGGTTGCTTTACTGGCATCAACTTCGATCGGCTGCATAATCTTCGCCGCATCGCCACCTGCAAACTCGTTGTCATGCCCAACGTGCGCCAGCACCGGGGCCGAAGCCGTGCACAACACTAATCCCAAAACAAAACTAGATCCGTAACGGACGATCGATAATGAACTTGAATTTAAAGATTTCGATAGCATGGAAATTTCCTCCTCACATTTAGCGAACGGGGGTGATGAAAACAGCCACTCCTCTCAAGAGCAATCTATTCCTTACTTCAGAGTTGTGAACCTTCTCCCGCTAGGATGTCAGGGGGAAATAAAAATTTGATGAAAATTTGAGGCGAAGTCTAAAATTAGAGACTTCTATATAGCCTTTTTCAAAAAAGTGAGGTATGCCCTATGCCCCATGCCCCATGCCCTATGCCCTATTCCCCAAAGATTACAGCCACATTATTCCGAAATAAATCTAACAGCAACCGCCGCCGTTATAATGCCAAGTCGAATCAGTAATTAACACCTTATCCGGCATCAATCCCCCCAACTTCCCAGCAGTTTTATCGCAGACAGCCGCCGGAACTCCCCGCTGCAAAACGTGGCCTGCCCCGTCATCAAACAGCTCTTCAGACCCCGTATAAATCGCCGTCTTGCCAGTGAAAATGCAAGCTCCGTCATCCGGTACATCCACTTTGAAAGACACCGAATCCAGGCTTTCTAACAGCAAATCGGCATCCAATTGATAATTGTGTTTGTCCAGCAATCGGTAAGGACGGCGCGCCCGCACTTCGACTTGCCCAAAACCAACGTCTATAAGGTGTTGAACGTATTCTGCGTATGTCAAAGCACCGGACAAACACAGGGCGCGCAAGCGTTCGTCTTGCTTCAAATGCTGCGGAATTGGCCGAGTTGCGATCGGATCGCTCATCAACAATCTGCCACCGGGTTTTAATACCCGATAAGTCTCTTTTAATGCTTTAGCTAAATCCGCTGGTTCAAAGATATTAAACAAGCAGTTTTGGGCGACAACATCTACAGAAGCATTCGGCACTGGCAACGCAAAAGCATCGCCTTCACGAATTTCCACAAAACTCGGATCGAACCAATCATTTTCGTGGGCGGCTATTTGCAAGTTTCGTGCAGCCGCATCTCGCATTGCTGGAACCGGATCGACGGCAATAACCGCTCCTTTGTGTCTAGAAAAATACGCAAATTGTAGTGCTTCTAAGCCACCGCCGACGCCTACATAAAGCACGAAGGGATTGCCTACAAGTTCGGCGGCGTGAACGGTTGTGCCGCAGCCGTAATTCATTTCTTGCATTTGTTGGGGAATTTTTAATCCTGGCAATTGCAAGGGGCTGCTTTGGACGCAGCAAAGTCCGATTTGGGGTGTTTCGGCAACATCGCTGTAGAATTTGGCGGCTGTTTCGAGGTAGGTCATTTTTTAGTGTCCTAATTTTTGATTTTTGACCGCAGATGGAGCACGGGCGGGACGCCCATGCCACGAAGCCCAGAAAGATTTTGTTAGGTGGCAAATTCTACTGGAGCACGGGCGGGACGCCCATGCCACGAATCCCAGGAAGATTTTGTTAGGTGGCAAATTCTACTGGAACACGGGCGAGACGCCCATGCCACGAAGCCCAGGAAGATTTTGTTAGGTGGCAAATTCTACTGGAACACGGGCGAGACGCCCATGCCACGAAGCCCAGGAAGATTTTGTTAGGTGGCAAATTCGACTTTTTGTTCGGATTTTGGCTGATTTTCTGGTTCGGAAACTGTTGTTTCGGGAGGGGCTAATTCGCTGGTTGGCTGGCTAGGAGTTTCAGCGGCAACTGGTGGCGTTGGCGGTACAAGATTGGGAGACTGTTCTGGTATTGCGGGAGCAACTACTTTTGGTACTGGAGCTTTTTCTGTTATTTCTGGCAGGGTTGGTGGCTCTGAAGGATTAGCAGGTTGGGGTTCTTGACGCAAGAAGTTGCGGAACCGATTGTAGTATCCTTTATATTCCTGTTTTTTTGTTTGGGGAGATGCTGTTGGGGTCGGTTCTATTATTTTAACGGGTGCAACAACTTTCGGGGTTTCTAACTGTGGAGTTGCTGTCGGTGTCGGTTCTATTTCTTGAACGGGTTCTACAATTTTCGGCGCTTCGAGTTGGGGGGTTACTGTCGGTGTCGGTTCTATTTCTTGAATTGGTTCTACAATTTTCGGCGCTTCGAGTTGGGGGGTTGCTGTTGGTTTCGGTTCTATTACTTGAATGGGAGCAATTTCGGGAGCGACTGTTGGCTGTAAGCTTGGTTGGGTAACAGGGGTTTCTGGAACCGCTGGTGAGGGTTGGACAACTGGTGTTTTTTCTAATGCAGGTGTCGGTGTCGGTTCGGGGGTTGGGGTTGGTGTGGGTGCGGGGGCTTGGTAGGTGCGATCGACTATACCGCGACTTTCTGCTGCTGTTAGTTCGCCCCGCACTAATTTTGAAAGAGGCTCTTGACCGAGCGGTTGGAAATTTATCAGTCTGACTGTATTATTAAAGGCGTTTTTGACGATATTTCCCCGCTCGTCAATTAATTCTAGCTGTACCCAGTTTTTGCCTGGTTTGAATCCTTTAAGATATATAGGTTGCCACTGGTCGATCGCAAAGCTTTGGCCGTTGACTGTGGCTCGAATTTTCCAATCGAGTATTTCATCTTGGGAATTTTCTTGCGCCACCTGGTGCGAGGGGGCATTTGTCAAGTAAAAGTCCAGCAGGATGGGTTCTGCCCCGTAGCTGCCTTGGGGGCTGTTGTACGTTAATAGGGGCAATGTTCGATCGGGATTATTATCGTCTGTTTTGGTAAAAACGTGAAAGGTGGTTTGAGCCGCGGCACCTACGTTTTTAAAGCTTTCTTCCCAAGGGCGGGCGGCGAACACCTGCAGGGTATGGGTTCCGGGTTCTAAGTCGGAGAGCGTTAAAGGTTGGTTGATATCGTAAACTGCTGCATAAGGTTGGTTGTCTAATAAAACTTGCAGATGGGGGCCCAAACCCAAGTTTGCATCTTTGAAAATGGGCAAGTCCTTCACTTGGAACTGAACAGACACATTTATATCCTGAAGCACTTCGTCAGGTTTTGGATTCAAAATACTAATTTGAGGCTGGTAGATATCTAGAGCCTGACGCAGTTGTTGAATGGCTTCTGGGGGAGAAACCTCTGAGATTCTGTTTACTGGGGCTGTAGCTGAGCCGCTCTTGTTCCCTGGTTTGGGCAATTCGGGATGGCCCGCGCCACAACTTGCTAAACCCAAAATTAATACTGCTACTGCGAACAATGCCACCAGCCTGCCCGCAACCGTTCTGTGCCAATTGATCCCAATCACGCAACCATACTCCTAGAAGCCTTCTCATAGGGAACTATAGCCCAAAAATGAATTTAGTATTGGGGAATTGCCGGCTTTGGAATTCCAAAGCCGCGTAGGAACCCGGATTGAGGCAGCAGCGGGCAACCCATCGTCTCCTACTCTTAATTGCTGCAGCCTTTTTCCCAAACATATATCTACAAATGAGTATTCCTAAATTACCTTATCTTTGAGTTTTGTAAAGTTAATGGCAGTACCCCTTGACTTTTTAGAGGGACTGTGGGATTTAAAGGCGTTATTACATCAAGAATAGAGGCTTTTTTAAGTATTGTTAACAAGCGATTAATACTCCTCTAGCAAGCTTATAATTCATAAAACTCCCTCAAAAGGAGCAGCCGTATCAAGTCTGAATCAAGGAGGCGATCGGCGGCTCCAGATAGCGAGAAGAGTTGGCAGTACCCAGTCACATTGTTAGCGACACTGGGAAACTGGCTTCTTCACAGAAGCAAAATGCTTGGGGAGACGATGCACCTGCGTCTAGCTCTGCAAAGAGTAAAGTGCAGTGAAGTGTCGGCTTTTTCGAGAATCCCCCGCCTAATCAAGCGTGGGGAGTGTCCGGTACAGTGTTCAGTTCTCGTTCCTTGTCTTACCGAGAGGAGAGTCTTCATGACCATTAGTCCTCCAGAGCGAGAGGTAAAAGCTAGGGTAGTAGTCGATAAAAATCCGGTTCCAACTTCTTTCGAGAAGTGGTCAAAACCCGGTCATTTTGATCGCACTCTAGCTAAGGGGCCAAAAACCACCACTTGGATTTGGAACCTCCACGCTAACGCTCACGACTTTGACAGTCATACAAGTGACTTAGAAGACGTTTCGCGCAAAATCTTTAGCGCTCACTTCGGCCACTTGGCAGTAATCTTCGTATGGTTGAGTGGCGCATATTTCCACGGCGCTAAATTTTCCAATTACGAAGCTTGGCTGACAAATCCTACAGCCATCAAGCCCAGCGCTCAAGTGGTCTGGCCGATTTTTGGTCAAGAAATTTTAAATGCAGATGTAGGCGGTGGCTTTCACGGGATTCAGATCACCTCTGGTCTATTCCAACTGTGGCGCGCCAACGGCATCACTAACTCATACCAGCTATATTGCACTGCGATCGGCGCCCTGGTAATGGCAGCTTTGATGCTGTTTGCCGGTTGGTTCCACTATCACGTCCGCGCTCCGAAACTGGAATGGTTCCAGAACGTGGAATCGATGATGAACCACCACTTGGCAGTTTTGTTAGGCTGCGGGTGCTTGGGCTTCGCAGGACAACAAATTCACGTTGCTCTGCCGATCAATGCTTGCATGGACGCGATCGATGCAGGTGCACCGCTGACAGTCGGCGGTAAGCTGATCAAAACAGTTGCCGACATCCCCCTGCCGCACGAGTGGATTTTGACACCGGGCTTGATGGCTGACATCTACCCGAGTTTCGCTAAAGGTTTAACCCCCTTCTTCACCCTCAACTGGGGCGCATACACAGACTTCCTGACCTTCAAAGGCGGTCTGAACCCCACCACAGGCGGTTTGTGGCTGACTGATACAGCACACCACCACTTAGCTTTGGCAGTGCTATTCATCGTCGCTGGTCATATGTACCGGACGAACTGGGGCATCGGCCACAGCATGAAAGAAATCCTAGAGAACCACAAAGGCCCCTTCACTGGTGAAGGTCACAAAGGTCTCTACGAAATCCTGACTAATTCTTGGCACGCGCAACTGTCGATTAACTTGGCACTGATGGGCTCTTTGAGCATCATCGTCGCCCAACATATGTACGCGATGCCTCCGTATCCGTACATCGCGACCGACTACCCGACTCAGCTATCCCTGTTCACCCACCACATGTGGATTGGCGGATTCCTGATTGTTGGAGCAGCCGCTCACGGAGCAATCTTCATGGTTCGGGATTACGATCCCGCTGGAAATGTCAACAACTTGTTGGATCGCGTGATCCGTCATAGAGATGCGATCATTTCCCACCTGAACTGGGTTTGTATATTCTTGGGCTTCCACAGCTTCGGTTTGTACGTTCACAACGACACAATGCGGGCTTTCGGTCGTCCTCAAGATTTGTTCTCGGATACCGGGATTCAGTTGCGTCCGATATTTGCCCAGTGGGTGCAAAACATCCACGCTTTGGCTCCGGGCACAACAGCGCCTAATGCTACGGAAATCGTTAGCCACGCTTTTGGCGGCGGTGCAGTAGTAGTCGCCGGCAAAGTAGCGATGATGCCGATCGAGTTGGGTACGGCGGATTTCATGATCCACCACATCCACGCTTTCACCATTCACGTTACAGTCCTGATTCTTTTGAAAGGCGTGTTGTTTGCACGCAGTTCTCGCTTGGTTCCTGACAAAGGCAACTTGGGCTTCCGGTTCCCTTGCGACGGCCCCGGCCGTGGCGGCACCTGCCAAGTTTCTGGTTGGGATCACGTTTTCCTAGGCTTGTTCTGGATGTACAACTGCATCTCGATCGTGATTTTCCACTTTAGCTGGAAAATGCAGTCGGACGTGTGGGGAACAGTATCGCCAGACGGCACAATTTCTCACATTACCGGTGGCAACTTCGCACAAAGTGCGATCACGATTAACGGCTGGCTGCGGGACTTCCTTTGGGCGCAAGCTTCTCAGGTGATTCAGTCCTACGGTTCGGCACTGTCGGCCTACGGTCTGATGTTCCTAGCTGGACACTTCGTATTCGCCTTCAGCTTGATGTTCCTGTTCAGCGGCCGCGGCTACTGGCAAGAACTGATTGAGTCGATTGTTTGGGCTCACAACAAGCTCAAGGTAGCTCCGTCGATTCAGCCTCGCGCTCTGAGCATTATTCAGGGTCGGGCTGTGGGTGTAGCTCACTACCTCCTAGGAGGAATTGTCACTACGTGGGCATTTTTCCTAGCGCGAATCATTTCGGTAGGGTAAACTACCCCTAGGTTTTGGATTCTCGATTTGGGAGGAATCTCAAATCGAGAATCCAAACTCCGAACCGAATCCCTTCAATTTTGTTCAGGATTCAGGATTAATCAAGGCTTATGGCAACGAAATTTCCAAAATTTAGCCAAGACCTTGCCCAAGACCCGACCACACGGCGGATCTGGTACGGGATTGCCACAGCACACGACTTTGAAAGCCACGATGGCATGACCGAAGAAAATCTTTACCAAAAGATTTTTGCTTCTCACTTCGGCCACCTAGCAATCATTTTCTTGTGGACATCGGGCAGCCTGTTCCACGTAGCATGGCAAGGTAACTTTGAACAGTGGATTAAAGACCCTCTAAACGTCCGCCCGATCGCTCACGCGATTTGGGACCCGCAATTCGGCGCTCCTGCTGTAGAAGCTTTCACTCAAGGGGGCGCTTCTAACCCGGTGGATATCTCTTACTCCGGTGTCTACCATTGGTGGTTCACCCAAGGGATTCGGACAAACGCCGACCTGTATCAAGGAGCTATCTTCTTGCTACTACTGGCGGCTGTCTTCCTGTTCGCAGGTTGGTTGCACCTCCAGCCCAAGTACCGCCCCAGCTTGTCTTGGTTCAAAAATGCTGAATCTCGCCTCAACCACCACTTGGCTGGTTTGTTCGGTGTCAGCTCTTTGGCTTGGACTGGTCACATGGTTCACGTTGCTATCCCCGAATCTCGCGGACAGCACGTAGGTTGGGACAACTTCCTGTCTACCCCTCCTCACCCGGCCGGTTTGGCTCCGTTCTTCAGTGGTAACTGGGGCGTATACGCCGAGAATCCAGATGCAGCTAACCATGTCTTCGGTACTTCCGAAGGCGCGGGAACCGCAATTCTGACTTTCTTGGGTGGCTTCCACCCTCAAACAGAATCCCTGTGGCTGACAGACATCGCTCACCACCACTTGGCGATCGCAGTTCTGTTTATCGTTGCCGGTCATATGTACCGGACTAACTTCGGTATCGGTCACAGCATCAAAGAGATGTTGGATTCTAAGGCTGGTTTGGTCGGCGGCAAGAGTGAAGGACAGTTCAACTTGCCTCACCAAGGCTTGTATGAAACCTACAACAACTCGCTGCACTTCCAACTGGCATTTCACCTCGCTGCTTTGGGTGTAATTACCTCCTTGGTAGCACAGCATATGTACGCGATGCCTCCCTACGCTTTTATAGGTAAGGACTTCACGACTCAGGCTGCGCTTTACACTCACCACCAGTACATTGCTGGATTTATCATGGTCGGCGCTTTCGCCCACGGAGCTATCTTCTTGGTGCGGGACTACGATCCTGAAGCAAACAAAGGCAACGTGCTCGATCGCGTGTTGCAGCACAAAGAAGCGATTATCTCTCACTTGAGCTGGGTGTCGCTGTTCTTGGGCTTCCACACTCTCGGCTTGTACGTTCACAATGACGTTGTAGTTGCTTTCGGAACTCCTGAAAAGCAAATCTTGATTGAACCAGTGTTCGCACAGTTCATCCAAGCTGCTCACGGCAAAGCTCTCTACGGCATGGACGTGCTGTTGTCTAACCCTGACAGCATTGCTTCTACCGCTTGGCCCAACTACGGCAACGTATGGCTCCCAGGCTGGTTGGATGCGATTAACAGCGGTACTAATTCTCTGTTCTTGGCGATCGGACCTGGCGATTTCTTGGTTCACCACGCGATCGCACTAGGCTTGCACACCACCACCTTGATCTTGGTCAAGGGCGCTCTGGATGCACGCGGTTCTAAGCTGATGCCGGACAAAAAAGACTTCGGTTATGCTTTCCCTTGCGACGGCCCCGGCCGTGGCGGTACTTGCGACATCTCTGCTTGGGACGCGATGTACCTGTCTGTATTCTGGATGTTGAACACCCTAGCTTGGGTAACGTTCTACTGGCACTGGAAGCACCTGGGCATCTGGCAAGGTAACGTGGCTCAGTTCAATGAGTCTTCTACCTACCTGATGGGCTGGTTCCGCGATTACCTCTGGCTGTATTCTTCTCAGTTGATCAACGGTTACAACCCGTATGGTACTAACAACTTGTCAGTCTGGGCTTGGATGTTCTTATTCGGACACCTTGTTTGGGCAACTGGTTTCATGTTCCTGATCTCTTGGAGAGGTTACTGGCAAGAGTTGATCGAGACTTTGGTTTGGGCTCACGAGCGCACTCCTTTGGCTAACTTGGTTCGCTGGAAAGACAAGCCTGTTGCTTTGTCGATCGTCCAAGGTCGTTTGGTTGGCTTAGTTCACTTTACTGTGGGCAACGTCCTCACTTACGCGGCCTTTGTAATTGCCTCGACAGCCGGGAAATTCGGATAATTCCGAAGTCTGGTTTTGTAGGTAATTAAATCAAATCCCCTGCCTTCTGGCGGGGGATTTTTTTGTATATGTTGTTTAACTGAAGCTGTTAATCAGGAATCTGAGGGCGATCGATCCTCTAAACCTCATTGTGGGTAATAATAGAGAAAAGCCTGAGTCTTCAACATGGTTCAACTGTCTTCTGACTGGAATAATGAGGCTTATGTGTCTCTGCATCTAGTTCAGACAATGCTAGAGATGGCGGGTTTGCCTCGCAAGAGTAGTTATTCTCACTGGATTCCAGAGTTTAAGGTTAAAGTACCCAGGCTGATTGCCAATCATCAGATGGATTGGACTCAAAAAGAAGTTGATTTCTTAGTAGAAGACGTGAGCCGGTATATTAACTTTCTGGTTGAAATTAAGACAGCTAAAACTAGACTTGATGAAGCAGCTCGCACTCAGTTAGGAACGTATCTGAAATACTCTCATACAAGATTTGGGATCCTAATTGACCCATTTTCAGTAGAGATTTACGAATATACACAAGGGTCAGCGACTCTAAAGTGCAAGCACAATATAGAAAACCCAGAACAAGTTCAACCAGTAGCAAATTTTGTTAGAAATTTTTTGGATACAGTTAAAATGCGTACAATTGCAATTTACACAGCTAAGGGTGGAGTTGGCAAAACCACGTTAGTCGTTAACATCGCTTATGAATTAGCGAAAATAGGTAATAGAGTTTTAGTTGTTGACTTGGACGATCAAGCTAATGCTAGTTTATCTTTAGGAGTTAATAAAGCTGATGAGTTAGATAATGCTACCAATTTGAAAGAGTTTGTCACAATTTTGGAGTCCTTTAAAGAGCGAAAAGAACTCATTGAATTTTTAGAATACTCCTCAGCCAATTTGAGCTATAAGGAATGTATTCAACCTTCATCTTTAAATAAAGTTATCAGTCTTGCTAAGGGTATAAAGGGAAGAATAGATGTTATCCCAGGTAGTTACAAAACGACAGACAGTAACATTTTAAAATTAGGTGCTTTTTGGAATAAGAAACTTGACAATGCCCTTTGGAAATCAGGTTTGTCACACGATTATGACTATATAATTATTGATACGCCCCCTAGCTTGACTGCTGTTACTCAGAATGGTCTCATTGCTGCTCAGTATGTCATTATACCTTCGCAGATGGAGTATCTCTCAGTATATGCAATTAGGCAACCCATAAAAGATGCAAAAGAGATTCAAGATAATACCAATGGTACGAGAGGAAATATTTTAGGAATAGTGCCTATGATGGTTGAAAATGTCAAACTACACACTAATATGAAAGCTTTAGTTTCTAAGATATTTCGAGATATCCCTCTTCTTCCAGAGATAAAGCGAACTACCGTTGTTGGTCAAGCTTCTCATGCTCGCCAACCTCTTTCTTTATTTGCTGAGCAGAATAAAGCAGCGAGTAGTGTAGCAACACAATTTTCAACTTTGACCAAACAAATCGTCAACCAAATAGATCAGTTAGAAAGGAATAGCAGTAAGTAACATGGTCAACTTTTACAAAAAACTAGAGAGTCAACCTGCTCTTTTATTCTTAAATCAGATAGAAGTTGCTCAAGAAAAGTCAGGCACTTCAACCTCTATCCTCAAAAAAGTTTCCCAATCTCTAACAAATTGGAACTTTAACTTGTCTCTGCCTCTTGTTTGTCTCACCGATCAAGAAGATCAATACCATTTGCTCACAGGTTTACCGATTTATGAAGCAACTAAGGAAGCTAATCTAATCAGGCTGTGGGTGTTTGTGATTGCGGCGAAAAAACCAGAAGCAGAAAAGGCTATTGAACAAGCTGTTTTGCAGTCAAAGCTGAATGAAAGGGTTGTTGAGCCTCAAGATGTTACAGATTTCTTGGATTTCATTAACAATCCCAAATCTGACCTTACCTCAATCCCTGGAGTTAAAGATGGATACGCAAAGCTGATCCGCGATAAGCGTGTTTACAGCTCTCTGGAAGATATCCAGAAAAAACTAGGTGCTAAGCGCGGCTTAAATTGGCTAAGAGCATACAAGCAATCAAAAAGCTAAGCTCGCCAGTTCTTGAAGTTTTGAGAAGCGCGATCGCCCCAAACCTCACTTCACCAAAATGGCGATCGCCCTCATCGCCTCAAATCTCCCCTTTCACCTGCATCTGATGCACCTTGTCAGCCAACTCTTGCAGGCGCTTTTCGTCCAACTCGTCAATCGCCAGCATCCCGACATAGATGATTTCCTTCAGCGTTAGTCGGGTTGCTAGCGCCTTTTTCTGCACAAGTTCCTTAATTATGGGGCTGACTCCAATGGCGGTACTGGCTCTAGTCACAAAACTAACCGGAGATTAACAACTTTGACTAAATCTTAGCACCTTTAAGCTGAGCTTTTAGCTGCGATGCAAAATGCTTAAGCGCGTCTTGACAAGACGAAATACAATGGTTTATCGTCGAAATGTGGAAAGGCCGATCGACCTATTCCTCAATAATCTCCACCAAGTCCTCAATCATCACATCAAATGCCCGCGCTAACTTGTACAGGGCGGTAAAGTCAACCATTGATATTTCTGAACGACGAGCATAGCTGGTTATGGTGCTATAGATCACGCCCGATCGCTCCGCCACCTCCTTGAATGTCCAGCCCCTCTCGGCCGCTAGCTCTCGCACTTTAACTCTGACTAAACCCATGCTTGATAAATAATGCAGTTGCGTTTTAAGATAATTGCATCTGAAAAAGCGATCGCCCTCCGGCGTAGAAAACTAAAGGCCGATCGACTATTCCTCCAAAACCTCAACCAAATCCTCAATCATCACATCAAAAGTCCGAGCTAACTTCCGCAGCAAAGTAAAGTCAACCGTTGTCAGCCCTGGACAACGAGCATAATGCTTGACAGTGTTGTACATTACCCCAGAACGTTCTGAAACTTCCTTGAATGTCCAACCTTTCTCTGCAGCTAGTTCTCTGACTTTAATTCTTACTAAACCCATGCTTGACAATGGGTGCTATAACACCTGAGAATAAATTTATCTAAAAAGCCGATCGCCCCCCGGCATGGAAAACTAAGGGGCGATCGCCTATTAAACCTAATCTCTGGACAGATAATCTCTGTCCTGCACATCTACAACAAAAAGATGTACACACCTACAATCAAGAGATGCGTCTATTATGATATCAGAAACTCCGGCAAAATCGCGGACGATCGCAGAATCGAGAATAATTCACAAATCGCCAATCCTACATCCGCTGGCGAGATTCGTTACCGAAGAAACAGTTGCACTGCTGTTCAATATCGCAGCAGACGAGATTTACCGCATAGAATGCTGTCGCTACATGGTTTACGTTCACGCCAAAGGCATCAGCCGCTTTGTCAGCTACGCCGATTTTCCCCCTATTTTAGAAGTAAAGCCGATCGCACTTCAAGATTTTGGCAGATGGTACAAACGCTGGAAAAGCAAGCAAGCACCAGCATTTTGGACGAAATTCTACACCCACAAGTTCAAAAAAGCTGTTTCAGTCGATAGCTTGCTGGAGTGGGGCCAATTGGTAGCTACTGTTAAATCGGTCATTTCTGGGGCCGCGCTGCAACAGCTACGAGATGTCTATGCCCAAGAAAAAGATTTGATGGAGAAATTTTAAAGTGCGATCGCCCCGACAAGCAATTGCGAGAATGGGCCAAGGAAAAATTAAAATAAATGGCTAAGTGAGAAAATGGAGGTAGAAAATGGACAATCACCAGGCCTAGAAAAATTCGCGAGTTAAAAGCTCAGATTACCCGTGAGGGCTTTATTTATTTGCCAAAATGCGGAAAAGGCAGCCATGAGAGATGGCAGCATCCTTTGATTGGGAAGACATTAACAATTCCAGGCAAAGACGGAGATGATGTGCCACGCTATGAGAGAGAAGCAGTTGGCAATATTGTTAGCCGAACTCGACGAGTTAAAGGAGGAAGATTCATGAATCGATACAGTATGATCGTCCAATGGTCTGACGAGGATCAACTTTTCCTCGTGACGATTCCAGAGTTTGCCGAGCGCGTTGTCATGCCCTGTACCCACGGCAAAACCCGCTCAGAAGCCATCCGACATGGCGAAGAAGTGCTCGAAATGTATCTAGAAGCTTGGCAGGAAGAAGGTGAAGCCATCCCCGCACCTAGCATTCTTCAAATCGCCTAGAACACTTCATCTTCGATTCCCAGCCACCATTCCCCCAGATTCATTAAATCTTTGTGAATGTCGGTAAGTTCTGTCATATACTCTTCAGCAGAAATCTCCGATCGCCTTTCTTGCAATTTTTTCAGCCGCAATTGCACCAACAGCCAAGGTTTGGAAATCCCATCGGTTGCTTCGATATATTTGGCTAGCTCTTTGCTGTCCATAGTTATTGGTTATTTTTTAGATCGGAATGATTAAACCGCAGAGAACGCAGAGAACACAGAGAAATCAGAGGAAAAGAAGAGAGAGAGATGAATAATTACGATGCCAACTGGCTTAATATTATAGGACTTTTGAAACGGCTTAAAAAGCTCTTATTTTTCCCAGTCGGTTTCAACCGACTTGAGCTTTGAGCCAGGGGTTGAAACCCCTGGCGGACTAACGGACTGGCGGACTTTTCAGCTAAGATGTCTCCCGCAAACCTCTTTTACCTGTAATCCGAAGTCTGAATATTCTTGAGCTTCGCCGCATATTTCATGCCGTATTCCGGGCGACAGAAGCGATCAATCTGAGACTCAAAGAAAGCCCGATTTGCCTTCAAATGCTTGGGATTTGGGTCATCTAAAGGATACAAAAGAGCAGTTCGCAAAGCTTGAATCACCGCCGAAGTAACACAGTACATCGATCGCTGAAATGTCACCCCAATTTGATTGAGGATATCATCTTCGCCCCGACAGCGCTGTTTGTAGAAATCCCTCAAATAAGGCGGCAGGAAATGCAGCATATCTTGTGCTAGCAAAGTCGGCGGAATCCCCGCCGTACCTACGGGGAATTTGTCTGCATAAAGCACTCCGAAGTGGAAGTCTTTTTGGTCGTCAGGAACTTCCTTAGCCTGAGCGTTGTAAGATTTGGTGCCTCGGAATGGCGAAGTGCGATAAAATACAGCTTCCACGTAAGGTAACGCTGCTTCATAAAGCCAAGTGAAACCCTTAGATTTGGGGATGATTTCGTAGGTTTCGCCGTCGATTTGAACGTGGTGGTAAATCGGACGACCGGCGATCGCAAATATGCCATTTACTAGGAAATCCATTGCTTGAGGGACTGTGGTAATTTTCCCTTCGTCATAAAGATCCGAAACCTCAAAAAATACTGGTGCCATTACTTCCCAGAATAAACCGAGATTGCTGTAATAAGACATTTGGCGGCACTGTTCTAAAAACATTTCGGGAAATGCTTTGTGAAGTGCCAGCATAAACGGGTCTTTTTTGAAGTAAGCTTTAATTGCGCGATCGGCATTAGCCTTATATTCGTCACTGTCCAAATAAGGATCGAATTGATTGGTGGGCACGTACAAGCCCCGGTGCCAAAGCATTGACCTCATGCACTCTTCGGCAAATTCCATGTTAATGCGATCGTGCCACAAATGGTGAACAAATCGAGGGAGTTTACCAGTTTCTCCCTTCTCCATGAACTCCAAAAGTTCCGGGTGAACACTTCCAGTCCCGCGCCAAATCCGCAAATCTGCACCGTCGCCTGCATAGTGATTTTGCAAGTCTAAATACTCTTGGGGTAAAAAGTATTTAAAGAAAGGAAGCGGGTGTAAAAATACTCGTTCGGCGATGTAAAGCAAATCCCGCCAGTAAAAGTCCATCGGCACCGCGTAAGCTTTCCAGATAGCTATGATTTGCATCAGATTTTCCGGCGTATCTGGAATCATCGCGCCGCCAGCTTCTAGCCTGTGAATTATTTCGGCAAATTCGTGTTTGGAAGGAGGTAGTTTAGTTGCTGGTTTATTAGGGGTTTGTACCATTGTTTCTTCCTTTGTTTGAGTGAAATTGAATATTTATCTACTTCCAGCCTCTGCCTATTGGTGAGAACTTAACGTAAAACCGATAGTCCAGAAGTCCGGCAGGGGTTTCAACCCCTGCCTCAAAGCGAAAGTCCTCGCTATGAGGACTAGAAAACTCATTAGTCCTCATAGCGAGGACTTTCGCTATAAGCCCCGTGGAATTCATTCCCTGGCGGACTTCGTTTGTGTAGATGCGATTTCAATCGCTGACTTTTCCCCAGGATAGCTAATAGCTACTTGGGTATTTCTGTCAGTCGGCAGAGTAGCAACGATCGCATTTGTAGTAGATTCGCTCCACTTGAGCAGCCAAGCAGGTTGAATTCCCAACACAAAAATGATGCCCGCCAAAACCAGCGCCGGCATATTTTCAGCAAACGTAACTGGAGGGTAGTAAGCCGTGGCATTGTCCAACTTCCCAAAACAGGTGCGGTTGAGCAGAATCACAAAGTAAACTGCTGTTAAACCCGAAGCTAAAATGCAGAGTAAAGTGGGAATTGGAAAGATTGAGAAACTGCCTTGAAACACTAAAAATTCGGCAATAAAACCCACCAAACCGGGAATTCCGGCGCTTGCCATACCGCCCAAAACTAACAGGGAACTAGCAGTGGGTAAACCCCGCATCGGGTTCATCAAACCGTTGAGCACGTCCAAATCCCGCGTGCCAACTTTGGTTTCGATGATGCCTACCAAATAAAACAGCAAAGCTAAAATTAAGCCGTGGCTTACCATTTGCCCGACTGCACCGATTAATGCCAGCTTCGTACCCGCAGCGCAGGCAACTAGGATGTAGCCCATATGCCCGATCGAACTATAGGCTACCATGCGCTTGATGTCTTTTTGGGCGATCGCGCTCAAAGCACCGTACATCACGCTCACAGTCCCGATAATCGCTAAACCGGGAGCTATAATCGACCAAGTTTCGGGAAACATCTGCAAGCCAAACCGCACTAAACCGTAAGTTCCCAACTTCGCCAGAATCCCTCCCAGCAAAATTGCTGTTGCTGGCGAAGCTTCCACGTAAGCATCCGGCAGCCAAGTGTGCAGCGGCACCAAGGGAATTTTAATTCCCAACCCAATTAGCAAAATGGTTAGCAGGATTAACTGCACATTTCTCGGCAATTCTTGAGTGGTAATCGCACTGTAATCGAAATTTAAAGAACCGCTCAGCCAAGCCACACCCAAAAATGCTGCTAGCACTAAAAGTCCCGAAACTGCCGTGTAGATCAAAAACTTCATGGCAGCGTATTCCCGCTGCTTTCCGCCCCAAATCGCAATCAACAGGTAAAAAGGAATTAATTCTACTTCGTAAAATAGTACAAACAGCAGCAAATTTTGAGACATCAAAGCTCCGGCAATACCAGCATTGATCAGCAAAATCAAAGCGTAGTAAAGCTGGGGTCGTTCCATCTCTTTGCCAGTGCCGTAAATGACTAATAGCGTCAGCAAAGCACTTAAAACCAGCAGCGGCAACGACAAGCCGTCAATGCCCAAGTTGTAGCTCAAACCTAATTGTGGAATCCAAGGCAAATATTCTTGAAATTGCAGTCCCGAATTGGCTGGATTGAATTGAGTCAGCAGCCAGATATTCAACAGGAAAATAGCTGCCGCAAAAGCCGAGGCTATTGAACGCAGACGCATCCCATTGATATTTCCGGGCAGGAAACCGACTACCGCAGCGCCCAACGCGGGCAACCAGAGCAAGGCACTAAGCATAATGTGTGAAGAGTGAAGATTAATATCAATTCCGGTTGCACCGGAATGAGTGTTGACGGTTGACGGTTGACAGTTAACTCGAATTTACTATTCCGATGCTAACTTATTTGATATTAACTATCAATTTGGCACCCTTTCTGGTTTGATAACTTGAGAATTGAAATCTTACTTTTTTCCCAAATTATCAATTTAAAATAGCATCACGACTCAACCAAAATATTGACTGCACCCGTGTCTAAATCGTAATATCCACCCACAACTTTCAGTTTATTCTCCGCAATTAACTGAGAGATAACTGGAGAGGCTTTCAACTTGTTAGCTTGCAGCACAACATTGGCTTTGCAGGCATTTTCTAGCTTGTCGCCTGCTTGGTTTTTAGAGCTTTCTACAGCAGGCTTAATCGCGTCGAGCAAACTGCCAATCTGACCGGGAACTTGATCTCCTTTAATGGTTGCCTCTACCGCACCGCAACGTTTATGCCCGATTACCACAAGCACTTTTGCTCCCAGTACCAGCGTCCCAAATTCCAGGCTGCCAATTTCTTCTGGGGTAGCAACATTTCCGGCCACACGACAGACAAATAAATCTCCCAATCCTTGATCGAAGATAATTTCCGAAGGAAAGCGGGAATCTGCACAGCCGAGAATAGCAGCAAATGGTTTTTGAGTTTTGGCAACTTCGGTGAGGCGCCCAAAGTCTTGGTGGGGATTTCGGCGTTTGCTATCAACAAACCGTTTGTTTCCGTCGATTAACTCTTTCAGAGCTGCATCGGGAGTTAAGTCAGTTTGAGCAATTGCCGGTTCGGGTGCAGCCAAATCAGCGCCTGCTCCTGCTGCGAGTATCCCTGTACCAATAGCACCTGCGACAAATTTGAGGGAATTGCGTCGGGAAAGATTGAATTGTCTGTTGTTTGAGGTCATTGATGCTGCCTTATTTGAACGAGTTTGAAATCTTTGTTCAAGACTTCATGTTTTTAAGATTTTAGATTAAAACTGTCACCTAAAATCTTAAACTTTAGATATCTTTACCCGCCTACAATCAGCGACAGGCGAGCTAGCAGTGGCCAGCTTATGAGCAGTCCCAAAACTGCTACTCCGAACAGAATTGTCAGGGCGTAAAACTGAGTTTGACCGTTAACGTTGTATTTGAGGCTTTGCCCGCCGAAAACCGTTGCGAAACCGATTAAGTTCGCGAATCCGTCAACAATATTGCGATCGAACCAGGAGATGATTTGAGCAACTAAACCGACTGCAAATATCACTGTCACTCGGTAAAGTTTTGCCGTGTAAAAGTCGTAAGCAAAAAAGTCTTGCAAAGCTTCAGAACCAATTCGTACAGGTTTTTCCCATTTTTCGTTCAGGTAAATAAATGCTCCGGCACCGATGCCGATCGCGGTTGACAAAACTAGCAGTCCACTTGCGGTATAATTCAAACTTGCCCCCGGCAATAAATGCCACGCCGCCAGCAAGTGCGGAACGTGCAAAGTAAAGCCCATTAAAACAGTCATCGGCAAGATAAAAGGCCAGTGAACTTCCGGCGAACGTTCGGTCATTTGCTTTGGTTTGCCACCGAAAACTAAACCGAAGACGCGCACCAAGCCAAAAGCAGTGACGCCGTTTACAAACAGCACTATTCCTAACAGCAAAGGATGAGTTTGCGAAAGCCCGGATGTGAAGTCTTCTAAAGCCCAGAAGCAGCCGAAGGGCGGTAGTCCCACCAATCCAGCGCTACCGACAATAAACGATATTGCCGATATTGGCCGCTTTCCCCACAAACCGCCGAGAGCTCGGACATCCTGAGTGATGCTGTTCCAAACTACCGAACCGATGCTCATCACCAGCAAACCCATTGCCAAGGTGTAGGCAAATATCAATGTCAGGGCTGTCTGGGCTTGCCCGGTGCCGACGGCGATAAATACTAAGCCCATGTAAGAGCTGACAATATAGGAAAGCGTGCGCTTGATGTCAATTTGGGCGATCGCAATTAATGAAGCACCAACCGCCGTCGCAGCGCCTACAATAATAGTTGTCTTCAGTCCGATCGGCGACAAAGCAATCACCGGCTGCAACTTAATCAATATCCAAGCACCAGTTTCCACAACTACGGTGTTCCGCAAAATCGTCGCCGGCAGCGGGCCTTCCATCGCCTCATCCAGCCACAGGTGCAAGGGAAACTGAGCGCACTTACCCATCGGCCCGGCAATCAAAGCCAAGCTCAACAGCGTCGCTACAGTAGGGTCAAGCTTTGCAGTCTGAGCCCAAACAGCCAACTCGTCAAAATTCCAAGTTCCAGCCAGCGGCAGAATTGCGACTACTCCCATCAGCAGGAATAAATCTCCCACCCGCTTTGTTAAGAAAGCGTCGCGGGCTCCTGTCACCACCAAAGACTGATTGAACCACAGCCCGACTAGCAGGTAGGTGCCCAAAGTCAGAACTTCTAAAATCATGTAGCTGAAGAACAGGGAATTGCACAGTACCAAGCCACACATCCCCGCTTCAAACAGCCCCATCAGAGAAAAGAACCTCGCCCAGCCCCAGTCCATTTCCATGTAACCGAAAGCATAAATCTGGGCCAGCAAGTTCAGTCCGGTAATCAAAACTGTCGCGCCGACGGTGACAGCAGAGATTTCTACGGGAATGGTTAAGTCTAAACCTGCTACCTTCAGCCAGGGAATCAACTGGTGCTGTGCCGGTTGGTTCCAGATAGCTGTCAGGGCGATGACGCCGTGTAAGAAAGCGAACAAGGTTAATATGGCGTTCACGTAACCGGATGGTCTTGGCCCCGTGCGGCGGGTAACTGCGGGAAACCACAGCATCGACAGAACTCCGCCGATAAGTGGATAGCAAGGTATAAACCAAACGGTCTGGAGTAAGATTTGAGCCATTGGCATTACTTGTAAAGGTTACAAAAATTTAAAATTCTGAGAATAATTTCGATCGGGCAAACAACAGCACTGAAAAGCCAGAAGGCAAAATTAGAGGCTATTTTGCCGTCAGTATTCGAGTTACTCGTTGTTTTGAGACTAGGGGGGAAGAATAGACTTATTAATTTTATATTAAGTATTGCGTTAAATTTTCATATTTCTGATTCAGCATATCTATATGAACCAATAAACTTCACTTATAGGTATATATATAGGGGCGGATTGTGTACAAACGAATATTTGTCGATCGCAAGTGCGATCAAACAATAATTTATTGCTCTAAAATATTAAAACCGATTAAAACCGCTCAATCTGCCAAGCTGATTCGGGAAGTTTGGCTTGGCGCTGTCCGATCGCCCTTGCCCTAACATTCAAAAGACCGATCGGCGTATTAAACAAATCTACCATATCGGATCGGCTGCTCGCACTTTTGGCCGCTGCCACCGGAAATTCCTTTAACAGCCACCTAGCCAGCCGGTAAAAATATTCCCCTGTTGTGAATTCTCGCATCAAATCGACACCGTAGAGTTCGTGCAAATATTTATTAGATTCGCCGTACCGATACCATTGACTTTGCAACTGTTTTATTGTATAACGGTGGCGGTGTCGGACGATCGCATTTTCGGCAAAATACATTTTATAGGATGTTTCCCGCAAAATCCGCCAGCATAAGTCCGCATCGCCGCCGCTGGTGAGATGCGGGCGAAACAAACCTATTTGTTGTAAAACTAGCCTCCGTACAGCTAAATTGGCGGTTTGGCCGTAAGCACAAAAAGGGTGAGCGAGAGTATGTTTTTGAGATAAAGTATTTTGGCGATCGGCGTGTTGTTCTAAAATAGTTTTACCGGGCAATGCGAGTATTTCCCCAGCGCTAATTCCTACTTCTAAGTCAACAAATGGCTTAACTAAATTTTCCAGCCAGTCAGATTCCGGGCGACAGTCTGCATCGGTAAATGCAATGATTTCGCCTGTTGATGCGCGAATTCCTTTATTGCGGGCGGCGTAGGAACTTTGAATCTGGTTTTCGGTGAGGTGGCGAATGGTTATTTGATGGAAATTGCTTCCCCCCCTTACCAAGGGAGGGAGTGAGGGCAGGGCGGTTTCATTTTCTTCTAGGGGCAAACCCTCGTGAAGAGCCCCGATGCCTGAAATGCCCATGAAATCATCTGTGGGTGGGGGCGGGCACGGGGACACCGCCCCTACAAAAGCCTGGTTTTCCGTAGGGGCAATCCCCCCGTGGTTGTCCCGAAACAGCCCTGGGAGTGAGGGGGGGTTAGAGGCTGCTGTTTGGAGGATGGTTGAAGTGCGATCGCGACTGTTGTTGTCTACTAAGAGATATTCTACACTGTGTGGCGGATAAGTTTGCGATCGCAGGCACTCGATCAACTCCGGCAAATCCATCTCGCCGTTGTAAACAGGCACAACCACCGAAACTTGCGGTAAAAACGTTTTAGTCATTCACAAACAACCGTAAACGATAGCATAACTAATATTGAGTAAGATTAAACGAACCGCGCAGGCGCTAAGGACGCTAAGGAAGATAAATAAGCAAATGTAGTTCTTACTTTGTCCTATAAGCGTCTTCGCGGTTCTTCAAATAATTAAAAAGTGTTACTAAGTTCCATGGCATTAACGGGGATATAACTTGTCAAAATTATAACTTCGGACTCTTAAACAGGCAAGATGCCTGTTCCACAACTGCATTCAGTTATTGTGGAACAGGCATCTTGCCTGTTTCTTTCCCTTAAACAGGCAAGATGCCTGTTCCACAACTGCATTCAGTTATTGTGGAACAGGCATCTTGCCTGTTTCTTTGAAATAGTAGAAAATATCTCTTACATCCCCTGTACAATCCGTCACCCCATCCGTTCTCAACTGTTCCCCGTCAACATCAGAACCATTAACACTAACGCCACGTTAGTTATATAAAAAATGCCAACAACCTGAGTTTCTAACCAGCCGCACAACTCTAAATGATGGTGCAGTGGAGCCATTCTTAACAGACGCTTGCCGATGCCATCCGGCCCTTTTGTAGCTTTGTAATAACCTACTTGAGCAATTACTGACAGCGTTTCAATAAAGAAAATCCCGCTGATAATTAATAATATCCAAAGGCTATTTGTTAATAAAGCTACCGCACCCAACGCACCGCCCAAAGCTAAAGCACCTGTATCGCCCATAAACACCTTGGCTGGATTGCGGTTGTGTGCTAAGAAACCGAAACAACTGCCGCTGATGCAAGCGCAAAATATCATTAATTCTGGCGAAGTTGAGGCTACAGATGCGCCCAATCCCAAAAGTGCGATCGCCCCCAAACCTCCCATCAACCCGTCAACACCATCGGTAAGATTAGTAGCATTGCTTTCGGCAACTAGCACAAAACCAGCCAGCGGCCAGAACAGCAAACCTAATGGCAATACCCAACCGAAAGGCAAAGCAACATTCGTAGAAATTGCTGGTTGATGAAACATCAGCCACAGACAAAATAGAGCAGCAAAACTTATTTGCAAAGCCAATTTCATCCGAGGTGAAATACCTTTGTTAGACTTACGTCGCAGAATTTGCCAGTCATCGAGCCAGCCAATGAAACCGTAAGCTAAAGTTAAAGCCGATACGGCAACAACATCTGAGTTAAACTTAGACCAAAGTAAAGCGACTGCTACCCCAGCAGGTATAAAAAAGATGCCTCCCATTGTCGGCGTTCCCGCTTTTTTCAAATGGGCTTGGGGGCCGTCTTCGCGAATTATTTGTCCTGCTTTTAGTTGCTGGAGTAGGGGTACAACTGCATAGCCCAACCCCGACGCAACTACAGCACAAACAACTAGCGGCATAAATAGCGATGCAGGTAAATTCAAAAATCTACCCGCTGCTACATCTAAACCGATCGCTACAGTGCCGAGCCCCAAACCCAGCAGCAGGAATAAATTCTTGCCTGTAAGTTTGAAAGGCAGACTAAAAGGGATTTTCTCATCCAAAAAGTTATCCATAACACTCCTCACCACACACTATTTGAGAATAAGCAATTGACAATGGGGGAATAGGGTGCGATACAGGAGATTGAGAAATCTCTGAGTTTTTCTTCCCTGTTTCCGGTTGATTTCTTCACCCTTCTACCCGTTATTCTTCGCCTACACTCACATCCTCTTCTACTTCCTCTTCTAAATCATCGTAAGGACTGTCGTCAACTGCCATCAGTTCAGAAATTTCTTCTTCGTGCAGATAGTCGGGTTCTTGGACATCCCTTGCTAACAGGCGATTGTTAGATTCCAACCAGTCTAAAAGAGAAGATTGCTGTTTTAATGGAATTACATCCGCAGGTAAATGGCGAGGAATTTGACGCAGAGATGGGTTGTACATGATTATCGGTTTTTAAAGACAAAGACGCGATCGAGTAGAGGTAACGTTTTGCCGACGAACTGCTGCTTTGATCAAGCACTTGCAAATCGGGCATTTAGCAAGGCTAAAGCATTATACCACAGGCACTGTTTGGTTCCGGATCGGATAAGATGGGAGACCCAAAAGGCGATCGCCCCCAAGCATGGGCATGAGGATAGCACTAAAATCCGCTCTTGCCAATCCTTCTTTAGCCGTAAGCATTGTACTCTAAGACGATCGTCTTTAAGATATCGCGGGACACGGGGCGATCCTGTTCTGCAAGCCTCCCTAACAGCAAGGGTTTGATTCACAACAGTCTCCTGGTTTTTCATCAAAGCCTGAGCCCGAATGCCCTCTGGCTTCTTCAGTCAACTCTCAAGCAATAAATCTCAGAATGGATATAACGGCAGCGGTTTTATACAACAAAGAGGGCTACCACACCGGAGGCAAAAAACTTCTGGGGCGTCATTCAGCCGGAGAAGGGTTTCTCAAAAGCTTAGTCCAACACGGAACCGCCGACTCTCTCTACTGTTGCGCCGATAGCGAAACAACCTTTAAAGAGTTTTGTTCGCACATCCAACCTTGGCTGCAAACACCTCGGAAAGTCCGCTGGATTCCGATGGAACGACCGGATTTGCTATCTCAACCGGGCACAATTTACCGACCCGATCCGCTTCTGTCGCAGATGGTTTGGGCGCGCAGATTTGTAGATCAGCGGGCCTACAGCGTTTGCGGCGTTACTCACACGATCGGTACAAAATACATCATGGGGGCGATCGGCGATTTGATCACCGCACCCATGCAGCCTTGGGACGCCCTGATCTGCACCTCTGCAGCCGTGAAAACAGCAGTAGAAGGAGTTATGACGGAGTGGTCTGAATATTTAGCCCAGCGCAACGGCGGTAAACCGGAAATTTTGGTCAAATTCCCCGTTATTCCCCTCGGAGTCGATTGCAGCGCGTTTCCGCAGGGTGTGGAAGCAGTTAATAGTCGCCGCCAACTGCGACAAGAACTCGGCATTTCTCCCGAAGATATTGTTGTGTTATTTGTCGGTAGATTGACTTTTTCTGCAAAAGCTCATCCGGTACCCATGTACATCGCCCTAGAACGGGCATCACAACAGACAAAAGCCAAAATCCACTTAATTCAAGCCGGTTGGATCGAAGATCCGAGAGAAGAACCCGACTTTAAAAATAGCGCGCAAATATTTTGTCCCTCCGTGAATGCTATTTTTTTAGATGGGAGAAAGCCGGAAGTTAGAATAAATATTTGGTCGGCCGCCGACATTTTCATTTCGCTTTCCGACAACATTCAAGAATCCTTCGGACTGACACCAATAGAAGCTATGGCGAACGGACTGCCGGCCATAGTCTCCGATTGGAACGGATACAAAGAATCTGTACGCCACGAAATAGACGGCTTCCGCATTCCCACACTCATCCCGCCCCCCGAATCTTGTTTAGATTTAGCCCTAAATTATCTTGACGACAGCTTAAATTGGCCGACTTACATGGGTCACACTTCCCTCGCGACAGCAGTAGACATTGATGCTTGCACCCTGGCGTTGTGTGAATTAATTGAAAACCCCGAATTGAGAAAGCGGATGGGGGAAAATGCCAGACAAAGGGCGAGGGAAATTTATGATTGGAAAGTAGTAATTGCTGCTTACGAACAATTGTGGCGGGAATTAGCAGAAATTCGCCAGGGGGCACCGGAGTCAGCACCTTTAAAACCTGGGAAGCCGCCTTATCCCCTAGGCGACGATCCGTTTCGGGTATTGGCTAATTATGCGACTAGAAGTTTAAGCAATGAGATGATGCTGAGTCTGGGTGCGATCGCCACACCAGAACTTTTAAAGCAGGTACAGACAATTAGGTTTACCAGTTTTGGTGAGGATAGGAGAAGATCTGTTAACATTCAGATGGAGATATTGAATACAATTAAGCAGGAAGGTGCGATCGGCGTGGGGGAACTTATCCGACGCTACGTTAAAAACGAGCAAGAATTAGCCGACCTGTATCGGACTCTGCTCTATCTGGTGAAATTTGGTATCTTAGTTATTAGTTGTTAATACTCTGCGGACTCGGCGATTAATATCGCTACTACACAAAATTTCCTCCCTCTCGCTTGAGACAGAAGAAAAGAGCGGTCTGACTTTTGCCTCACCTTCGATAATTAATCCGTGTATTCGTGTCAAAATCCGTGTCGTGCCTTCCTTCTTAAAAAATCATGCTGAGAAAATCTGCACTCTTAGAGATAATTGCTGGTAAGAATCGAGGTTTGCTGGCTACGGCTAGCGACAAACAAGCGATTTTAAGTGCGATCGCCCAATTGGAAGATTACAACCCCACATCACGCCCTGTCGAAGCCGGAGAGCTTTTAAATGGTGATTGGCGGTTATTGTATACCACCAGCCGCGAACTGCTGAATCTCGACAGTTTTCCCTTGGTAAAATTGGGTCAAATTTATCAATCTATCCGCGTCAAAGAATCTAAAATTTACAACATTGGCGAACTTTACGGCTTGCCTTATTTGGAAGGAATTGTCAGTGTGGCGGCGAGATTTGAGCCAACTTCCGAACGGCGAGTGCAGGTGAAGTTTGAGCGGTCTATAGTAGGTTTAAGCAGGTTGATTGGCTATGAATCTCCTGTCAAGTTTATCGATGAGATTGAGTCGGGGAAAAAGTTCGCTGCTGTAGATTTCGGGCTGGATACTCGCGAACAGCAGGGATGGCTTGATATCACTTATTTGGATAAAGATTTGCGGATTGGACGGGGGAATAAAGACAGTGTTTTTGTATTGACAAAAGAGTGATTTTGTGATGTGTGATTAAGTGCGATCGCCCCTTAACTCATTCTCAATTTATCTTTCTTTCATCCGCGTTTATCCGCGTTCATCTGCGGTTAAAAATCAAAAATATATCACTTCTGCAAACAATTCAACACTTACTAAAACCCTCAAATCCATAGCCGATACAAGCTTCAGATAGGATAACCGTTAAAACTTAGCGTTAAGAATTGACAATTGACAATTCTTGTGATATGTGCTTGAATTTTAGTGGAAAAGGCGTTAGTACATTCCCGCCAAGAAACTTACTAACGCCTTTTGTGTACTCCTTACGAATACAACACGATTATGCCACAAAACGGTTATCAACAGGGATTCGCAGCGAATCCTAGTGCGATCGCGTACCAAAAACGCCTTTACCCTTGGGCGATCGCCAAACTCATGCCCAGTATGCAGCGGGCGATTGTGGGGCGATTTCGCAGTCGATCGGATGCTGACGGGCACTTGCTGTGTCTGCGTCAACTGATGCCTCAAGCAACGCTTGTCGTAGTCTTTGACTTCCAACCAGACTTAGAAGTACCAATGGTGGCGCCCACAGCAATTCGATAAGCACAAGGATTGCGATCGCCATTTGTAGGGGCGGTGCCAAGAGTGCGCGCCCCTTCGTCTGACTGCAAGTCGATCTTTCTTGTATTTTCCTTCTTCCTTTTTAAGAATGACTCAGACTCGATAATTCATCCGTGTATCCGTGTAGTGCCTTCCTTCTTCCTTCGGCTATAAATAGCGACTTAAGTTAGGATAAAAATATCCTCAATTTGCTTTTAAATCATGACTTCTACAACTGCAAAATTCATCGTGTCTCAAGTGGGTGAAATTCCTCAATGGCAAGTCGCGACATGGGAAGATTATGTAGCAGCCTGCGAAGATCCATCTTTGGAGGAAGCCAGAATATTTTTTTATGAAGGATATCTTTGGATAGACATGGGTAATGAAGGGCCTCAGCACGCCAGATTTAACAACCTCTTGACTCTGGTATTTTACGCCTGGTTTGTCAGCAAAGGAGGACAAGCTTTCGATGATTTGGGTGGATGTGTAATTGAGAAGCCAAAGGTAGGAGGAGGTGCGCCCGATCGCATTTTATATGTTGGCGGAGAATTCATCCAGTGGCAAAAAGGGGAACCGCGCCGACTTAATCTAAATAAATCGCGAATTCCCGATTTAGTCATAGAAACTTCCGATACTACTTTGGCCAGCGATTTAGATGAAAAGAAGCGGCTTTATGCTGCTTTGGGAATTCCTGAGTATTGGGTAGTAGATATTAAGGGCGAGAGAGTTTTGGCATTTCGCTTGCAGGAAAACGGGAAATATCAGGAATGCGAAATTTCCGGTGCGCTTGAGGGATTGCCAATTGCTTTGCTGTCGGATACTTTGAAACTTTTGGGTGAGGGAAATGGGACGGCGGCGATGTGGTTTGCTCAACAAATTGGGAATTTGTAGAGAGGTTGGGGAAAAGTGCGTTAGCGAAGCCCTCGAAGAGGATCGCACGCGATTCACAATATTTTTTTCAAGCTCGACTCTAGGGCTGCAACAATCTCTGAGAGTGTTGATATTTGTGCTAAGCTAATCTACAAAAGATGTCACGATCGTGCAGTAACCTTTCTGTGATTTAAAGGAGCAAGTCAATGAATATTGTCTTAAAGCCGGAATACGAAGAGTTTATTCAAGCGGAAATTCAAAGCGGAAAATATGGCAGCGCTGAAGAACTAATTGGAGAAGCGATCGCACTTTTAAGAGAACGAAAACAACGCATCGAAGAACTTCGCCAGAAAATAGCAGTGGGAACTGCACAAATTGCTAAGGGACAAGTGACAGATGGAGAACTTGTGTTTGCCAAAATTCAAGAAAAGATCGATCGAAGAGAACAGTCAGGGGCATGAACAGTTATACATTTTCAGATGAAGCCGTCCGAGACTTGAATGAGATTTGTGAGTACATTGCTGGCAATAGTTCCAGGGCAGCCAGCGAGCTTTTTGATGCAATTCGTCAAAAATGTAAACTTGTCGCCGAATTTCCCAATATGGGCAAACGCTATGAGAGGTTATCCCCCAACTTGCGCGGATTTATTGTTAGAGATTATTTAATTTTTTATTACCCGAGATCGGACGGGATTGATATTGCTCGCGTGCTGCGGGGCGATCGAGACTTGGAATTATTGTTTTCAGAGTTAGGGGAAGATTAATTAGCGTTGGATCGATCTGAACGGGCGATCGCACTTGGAAAAAAGGGCGATTCCCTACGGGATAGCTACCCTTCACGCACTTTTGGATTTGGGATGGGAGATGTGAGAGATTAAGGGCATTCCAGCCACAACTCAACATCTATTCCCAAGGGAAATCCGGTATCACATCATCAATTTCAGCCATAATTTGCATTGTCTCTTTCAAAGCAACTACGACGCGCTGATAGTGCAACACATCATCAAAAGATAAACTTCGCTTGGCTTTTTTGCGGTCTTTTAGCCATTTATCTAACACTTGATATCCGCCCACTTTAAACCCCCACACTTCAGGGAGAATACCTTCAAAGTATTGTTGTTTGTTAATATAAACCTGCTGTTCAGATTTATTGTAAGTAACTTCATTAACAGCATTATCGCCGCTGACAGGATATTTAGTAATGACTTTATTTAATTTTTTCGATTTCATCAAGTGCAGTGCTACCAATTCCTCACCTTTTTTAGCTAATGCTGTGAAAAGTTCATTGTCGGAAGTTAAGGGTAAGCGGGGAAAGTCTATTTTCAGGAATTCTGCATAACGCTGGCGGTAGGTAGGAGTGTGAAAGACAGCATAGGCGTAATAAAAAATTGCTTCGGGAGTTGGTATATAGCCTAGTTTTTGACGAATGGCACTGAGAAAGTTTTGGGAGAAGTTGGGAGTGCGATCGGTGAATAAATTACCTTGTTCGTTTTCGGTGTCGGGGTAAAGGTAAAGAGGAAATAAATAGTTAACTTCTTTGAGAGATACTGTATGATGTTGCAGCAACTGTACAGTACAAAATAAATGCTCCCATTCTCCTATTTCAATGGAACGTGCAGTAGCCAGAGCCAAGTTTTCTCCTTGGAGAATGTGACGCATTACTTCAAAACGCGGCATACACAGAAATCCTTTTGTTTTTCCCGTATAGTAGGTGTAGCGTTTGTCAAAAGGACGGTATAAGATAGGGACAATCTTAGAATCGTCAAGGTTATTCCTGCGTAAATCATCTTGAGCAAGTGACACTTGCCAATCTCGCGAATCTTTCCCCAGTTCATACTTTTTCCTAGCTTCCTCAACAGGAAGTGACACAAAATCTTTAACTGTTTCTTTTACTTCTTGAACTGACCATTTGATTGTCAGATCATCCCTAGCAGTTACAATACCAACTGAGTTTACAGGCATGATATCTGTGATTTTCCAGCCCTCGTTATACTCAGCAAATAAATCTCGATTTTGCGGAACCAATAAATAAAAAGGTGATTGAGGATAAATTATTTTCCATTCAGTTGAGTCAACATCTAGGAAATTTAAAGCTTCATATTTAGAAGTTCGACTTCCCCATAATTCCGCATGATGAACTTTTGCCGGAGTAGACTTACCAGGTTCTTTGATAAAAATACCAATACTGACTCCCTGCTGAATATCAAACACATTTTGGTCTGGCGAACCATCTGGAGAAACTTCTTTCTTTTTAGAATTACCGTGCAAATCTAAAACATAAATATCAGTAAAAGTTTGCATCAAGTTTTGACGCATTCCCCGAAAAGTCGGGTTATCGAGATAACCGTGATTAGTCACAAAAGCCAAAACACCAAACCCCGTTTGACTAACTCGCCACTGTCCGAAACGAATAAATTTTACATAATCATCTTGCAGCCATTTAGAATTGCGTTCTTTCAGCGCTACACCGTCCACATAATAGTAATCTTTTACCAATCCTGCTATCCATTCACTTTTATTAGCAGAATGACCGGAATAAGGCGGATTTCCCAACACTACCATGACCGGCACATCCCGCTTAATTGCTGAAGCTTCATTAGCTTCTTGGGCGACAAATTGAGCAAAGAGAACCTCTGATTTTTTTAAAGCTTCATCTAATGTATTCGTGAGATAAACTCCTAAACGCTGTTTGCTGCTAAACTCATAGCCAAGATTTTGCAGTTGCAAACCGAGTTTAAGGTGTGCTATGGCATAGGGAGCCATTAACAACTCAAAACCAAATAATCGGTTTAATAAATTCTCCTGTACATACTGATTCCAACTCCCAGATATTCCCATATCTGCCAAATTTTGATAAATGCGATCGACAACTCCGTAAAGGAAAGTACCCGTACCCGTTGCCGGATCTAGAATTTGCACTCGTGGCTGTTGCGTATCTGGATTTTTGCTATTATCTGCCAATCCTAAAGGTAGATTAAAACGGTTTTTCAGGATAGCATCGACAGAGCGAACAATATAGGAAACAACGGGTTCAGGAGTATAGTAAACGCCGCGACTTTTCCGCAAAGCAGAATTATAAGCTGCCAGAAAGGTTTCGTAAAAATGAACAACTGGATCGGATTGGCGAGTGCGGCTACCAAAGTTTTCCAGAATAGCACTCATGTCAACTCGCCCTAGTAGCTCGACTAAATCATCTATTGCCCAATTAATTTTTCCGAGTAAATCCGTCTCGATAATACTGTTAAATAATCGGCGCAAAAACGGATTAGTGGCTGGGATGTACGTGCCCGCTGTCCGGCGGTCAAAAACTTGATTTCCGGGATTCTGAGCGTGACCAACTCGCGCCGCAAATAAACCATAGGAAATAGTTTGAGCGTACATATCTGCAAAAGCTGCATCATTGAGATCCGGCAGCAATATCTCATTAAATCCACGCTTGAGTTGATGTAACTCTCCGGTTTCAGTTTCGATTTGCAAAGCTGATTCTGTCGCGAGTAAAATTGATTTGGTTAATCGCGCCATCTGTTTTGCCAAATCTTCAGGACTGTTAATGGCTGCACCGGCGTAATTAAGAAATCCCTCGATTAATTCAAGAGTTTTCTCAGAATTGCAGAGAGTAATTTCGTTGCCTGTTCTTTCGGCTAAAACTGCGGTCAATCTGACTTTTCCTTCAACATACCAGCGAAACTCTAGATAATTCGTGAGAATTAAATTACCGTTTAACGATTCTCGATATCGCTGCAACTGTTCGGTTTTTTCAACAGGATTCAAATCTAACCCGACATCCTTAGCTTCCACATAACCGACGAGTAAATCCCTGCGCCTGACAGTAAAATCGGGAACACCAGCTTTATTACCTTTTTCTTCTATGATTGCTACCAAACTAGCTACCGGATTATCGAGTAAATTCTTGATACTTGGGTAATGGGTGCGCTCGCTTCCCCGCTGGAGATTGCTCTGAAGTGACTGGATGTAGGTATCAAAACGCATTAGCTTCGCCGTTAACGGTATGAATCATTATATAATAGTAAGTGTAGGGCGATCGCACTCTCCTCCAAAAATGCGATCAAAATTATCGGCGTCCATCTGCGTCATCAGCCTCAATCTGCGGTCAAAAAAAAGATTAATCGCCTCGCTTACCAGCCTAAAAAATATAAAATCTAAAATCCTAAAAAAATGCTCCGACTCTCCCAAACCCAACTCAAAATCCTCGAAGAGTGTCCCCGCAAATTTCAACACAGCTACCTCGAACTACTCGCCACCACCGCCTCCCCAGAACACAAAGAAAAACTAACATGGGGAAGCCACTTTCACCTATTAATGCAGCAGCGAGAACTCGGACTTCCCATTGAATTCATCATCCAACAAGACCCCGAACTGGGACGCTGCGTGGCAGCATTTATCAACACCGCACCCGAACTTTTCGCTAATTCAGAAAATAGCGACAAAATTTTCCGCCAAGCCGAACACCCCCGCACCCTAATTTTCCAAGACTACCTATTCACCGTTATCTATGACTTGCTAATAGCAGAACCAAACGCCGCGCAAATTCTCGACTGGAAAACCTATCCCCGCCCTCAAAAATCAAAATGGATAGCCGAAAGTTGGCAAACTCGCCTCTATTTATACGTCTTAGTAGAAACCAGCGACTATTCCCCCGAACAAGTTTCCATGACATACTGGTTCGTACAATTGCAAGGAGAAGAACCGCCGCAAAAACTCACATTTTATTACAACCAAACAGAACACGATCGCACAAAACAAGATTTAACCCACCTATTGCTGCAGCTAACCGACTGGCGACAGCGCTATACCGAAGCCGGCGAATTCTTACCTCAAGTAGAAATTAGTTCCAATCTTTGCGATTCCTGTCAATTTGCCACTCGCTGCAACCGCACACAAGACACAAAAATTCCCTCAGCAGATATTCTCGCAGAAACTCCCACAGATTGGCTGCCAAATCTTGCTATAATCGATGAAATATTTATTTAATATATAAACAAACCCCCCAAATTTTACTCGTTACTAGGCTCTGCCTGGTAACGCAGATACGGAGGCTCTGCCTCCAATTTTCCGGCTCGTAAGCGAGGCAGAGCCTCTGGAAATGGGTTCCCAGGCAGAGCCGGGGAACCAGTGACTCGCTTAAGTTTTATTCCGGCTCGTAAGCGAGGCAGAGCCTCTGGAAATGGGTTCCCAGGCAGAGCCGGGGAACCAGTTACTCGCTTCATCTGTGGTCACAATCTAAAATCTAAAATCTAAAATCTAAAATCTAAAATCGAATGACAGAACTACTTCAAAATTTGCCAACTCAACCCCTATCCCAACCCCCAGATTGGCTGATCCAAGCTGTCAGAAACCATGCACCAGAACTCCCCGGAAACTATGCCGCCGCACTTCTGTGGTATAGAGGAATTCACAACCCCGAACAAATACCCGGTTTCTTAAATCCCCAACTTTATCAACCCGCAAGTCCCTTTGAGTTCGGACTAGAAATGAACTGGGCGATAGAAAGAATCCAGCAAGCAAGAAATAGCGGAGAAAAAGTCGCAATTTGGGGAGATTTTGACGCCGACGGCATTACCTCAACCTCCGTACTTTGGGACGGACTGGGAGAATTTTTTGCTCAAAATGACCAACTAACTTATTACATTCCTAACCGCTTAACCGAATCTCACGGACTCAATATCACAGGAATAGACGCTTTAGCAAAAGCGGGAATCAGTTTAATTATTACCTGCGATACAGGCAGTACAAACATCGCCGAAATCGAATACGCCACCAGCTTAAACATCGATACAATTGTCACCGACCATCATACATTACCAGACGATCGCCCGCCAGCTACAGCCATTATCAATCCCCGCTACTTTCCCCCAAACCACCAACTATTTAACCTTTCAGGAGTTGGAGTAGCTTACAAATTAGTTGAAGCCTTGTATCACACATTACCGGATATTCCGCAGCGCCCGATCGCAGATTTATTAGAATTAGTAGCGATCGGCTTAATTGCCGATTTAGTCCAACTAACAGGAGACTGCCGCTACCTAGCACAACTCGGAATCGAACAACTGCAAAAGCAACTCACAAATCCCACCCGCCCAGGAGTTGCAAAATTGCTCGAACTGTGCAAAAGATCGGGCGATCGCCCAACCGATATTTCCTTCGGACTCGGCCCCCGAATCAACGCCGTCAGCCGCATTCAAGGTGACGCCAGCTTCTGCGTAGAACTCCTCACCAGCCGCGACAAAAAACGCTGCGAAGAATTAGCAAATTTAACCGAAATTGCCAACTCCCGGCGCAAATCTTTACAAAAAGATGTTGCCAAAGATGCCGCCAACAAACTAGCCAAACTCGACCTTTCAACTACTAGCGTCATCGTCCTCAGTGACCCCCAATGGCCCGTAGGTGTATTAGGATTAGTAGCGGGACAAATCGCCCAAGAATACGGCCGCCCCGTGATTTTATTCAGCACAGAAGGAAGCGAAGAAATTAACGAAAATTCCCAGGAAACCCAATTTACCTCCTTCTTAGATTCAGAATCACCAACACTTTCCCCCTCCAAAATTGCCAGGGGTTCCGCCCGTTCCGCCAATCAAATTGACCTTTACCAATTAGTCAAAGACCAAGCGCATTTATTGGACAGATTTGGTGGTCATCCCTTCGCCGCCGGATTGAGTCTCCCTGTTGAAAATATCCCCCTATTTACCGATGCGGTAAATCAGCAACTGCGACAACAATACAGCACAGATAGTTTAACAGCCGCCCCCGTTCAAGCCGACCTAAAAATTACTGTCTCCGAATTAGGCAAAGACTTATTTCAAGAACTAAAATTGCTCGAACCGTGCGGTATGGGCAACCCCACACCAAAATTGCTGATTGAAAACTGCTGGTTTGACAATCTCTGGAATCAAAAAATCAAAGACTTGAAAGGGCAAAAAGTAGAATATCTTAAAACAGAATTTACAATTAGGGATGAATCTAGCGATACTGGATTTCCCGGTATTTGGTGGGGACACAACCAAAACGAAGTTCCCCAAGCCCGCTGCGATGTCACCGTTGAACTCGATTTTAATACTTACAAATCGCGGTATGAAGTGCGCCTCGTAGCAGTGCGGGAACGCACGGCAGACAACCAAATCAATTCGCCGACTAAAATAGATTGGATTGTAGACTGGCGCAATAGAAATAATGATGAAGAGTTGTTAGCAGCCAGCACAAACTTAGAATCTCCAATGCCGATCGACAATCTAGTTTACAATTACGAAATGGTCGATCGCGAAAACTCGATCGTCCTCAAAGAATGCCCCGCAAGCTGGGACGAACTGCGGATCTGGTTTCGGCAAGCACAGCACACTCAGAAAAAACTCGCGATCGCCTATACTTTACCCCCACTCGTACCCCCACAGCAAATCTGCCAACAGCTAATCGGCATCGCCAAATACCTCAGCCGCACCAAAAAACCCGTCACCAGACAGCAACTGCGCCAGAAACTCGGTATCAGCGACACATCCCTGCAACTAGGGTTCAAAACCCTAACATATCTCGGTTTTAAAATCAATTATCGCGATCGAGCTTTCCACATCACCAGACAACCCGAAACCGCACAGCAGCAAGACGCGCCCGATCAAATCCCGCAACGGTTATTAGATAGTCAATCCATCCAATCCTCCGTGCCAAATTCCCCTATCGCCGCCCGTTTTGCAGCGCAATTCCTAGCAGCACTCTCCGAAGAACAATTCCGGCGGAAATATTTCTGTGAAGTACCCCTTTCCACCATTGTGTCGATCGCCAGAGAAACCGTTTTCCAAGAAGATTCTACAGCAATTCCCTTCTAACTGAGATATTGCACCATTCTCAATTAGCCTTTTAGGAACAGGCTTTCCGGCCTGTTCCACAAGAAAATTTATATTTTGTGGAACAGGCCGGAAAGCCTGTTGCTGACAATGGTGCAACATATCAGTTCTAACTGAAATATTGCACCATTATCAAGAACGGGCTCTCCGGCCCGTTCCACTCATGAGATAACTTTTCTTGTGGGGCCCGCACGCTGTTACCACCGGTAGGGCTGGCTTTTGGGCCCCTAAAGCGAGAGAAATTTTTATGGATAGGGCTGAAGAGGCCTATTCCTGACACAGATGCAACATCTCAGTTCTAAGAAATATCTTACTTCTGAATTCATCCCGATAAAATAAGGCATAGGGCAATGGGAGTTATCCGTTGCGAGTCAGGCCCAAAACTCATAACTCCTAACTCACAAGCCAAAACCCAAAACTCCCCACCGCCAAACTCGATCGCCCATCTCCAATTTTAAACCCCTATGCTTCTCTGTCCCCGCTGCCAATTTGAAAATCCCAATCCAAACAAGTTTTGTCAACAATGCGGAAATTCCCTAATTTACAAACCTTGCCACGAATGCGGTGCCCAAGTCGCTTTTAGCGCCGCATTATGTCAGAATTGCGGCGTCGCAACAGGTCAAGTGTGGCGGGCCATTATCTGCGGTCGATCGAATTTTCCAGCAGTCGAGGCAGACGAGTCAACCATACCCCCAGCCGAATTTCCCCAAAAATCAGACATCGTTCCACAAACTACATCGCCCCAAAACTCTTCTGAACCAATCACAGACGCCATTAAAACAAAAATCACCACGCCAGCCGAATCCCCAACAGCAGTCGAACCAACTTCTCCACAGCCAAGCGACGGCGAATTCAGCAGCAAAGAAATTGACCCTGTGGTAGCCGTGGGGGCGATCGCACCAACATCCTTTCAAACAACAGAAAAAAGCTCTACTACAGCACCAGAGCGCGAAATAACCCTATCTGAGCAGCATTTTACAACCGCACCACAGCCTAAACAAATCCAGGAAGCAATCGAAAACCCCGACAGCCCAAACATAGCTGACATCTCCCCCCAATCTCCACAATTCCCCGTCCCCAATTCAGAATATTTAATCCCTTCCCAGCCAGCGGGAGCTTATTTAGACACTCAGCAGCGCTACCAACTCCTAGAAACCGTGCCACCGAGAAAACGCTCAGACACAGTAGCAGTCACAGTATTGGACTGTCAGCCACTGGAAATGTCACCCCTCAAAGCAATGCTAGCAGCCAACTCTGCCAGCGTCGCCAAACGAACCTCCCCCTACACCGCAGCAATCAAACCCGGAGAAAATTCAACCAATTCCGCCTTAGCAGAGCTTTGCCAAGGTATAGCTGAACCTTATCTGGCACTCCGGTGGCAATTCTCTCAAAACCTGCCAGTCATTCACGATAGCTGGTCAGACAACGAACAGGCAGTGCTGCTGCTAGAAGACTGCTCCCAATGGCCGCTGCTGGTAGAACGCTGGAGTCAACCCGAAACTTCCACCCAGCAAATTTTATACTGGCTACACGAAATGACAGAACTGTGGGCTGCCCTAGAACCCTGGCGCTGTCGGCAAAGCTTGTTGGAACTGACAAATTTACGAGTCAACCCCGACTCTTCCTTCTCTTTGGCTTCTTTGCGACTGCAATACCTCTATCCCGAACCGGCCGGCTCCAACCTGCAACTGGTAGATTTGGGGCAATTGTGGCAGGTGATATTTAGCCAGTCCGATCATCGCACTCAGTTTGGCGCCTTGCTCGACCTGCTGCAACAAATGTACAAAGGCGAGATTAACACAATCGAAGAATTGCGATCGCGCCTAGAAACAGTTCCCCTCGAACTCCAACCCGCACCTTCACCAAGCTCAACCCCGACACGCAGGAATTACCGCAGCACCGACGAGTCGCCCCCCGACGTTGGCGAGGTCTTAACCCAGCCCATGCCACTCCAGATTTACAGCTTAGAAGACGCAGGCCTCACCGATGTTGGCCGCACGCGCGACCACAACGAAGACTTCTTCAGCATCTGGACTCAGCTAAACAAACTCGAAAGTTCCTTCGGTCGCATCTTTCAAACCAAAGGGCTTTACATTCTCTGCGACGGCATGGGCGGACACGACAGCGGAGAAGTAGCCAGCCAACTAGCGGCTGAAACCCTCAGAGAATTCTTTCAAACCCGTTGGGAAAATCAACTACCTCCGGCAGACACCATTCGCGAGGGAGTGCTGCTAGCCAACAAAGCCATCTTTGAAATCAATCAAAAGGACGGACGCTCCGGCAGCGCCCGCATGGGTACAACTCTAGTCGCAGTCTTAGTTCAAGACACCCAATTCGCCGTTGCCCACGTCGGCGACAGCCGCCTCTACCGACTGAGAAAGGGACAAACCCTAGAAAAAATCACCTCAGACCACGAAGTAGGTCAGCGCGAAATTAAGCGCGGGGTTGACCCGGAAACTGCTTATGCCCGTCCCGACGCCTATCAACTAACTCAAGCCATCGGCCCGCGAGACAGTAATTTTCTCAAGCCAGAGGTGCAGTTTTTAGACTTGTGCGAAGATACCTTATTAATTTTGGCTTCGGACGGCCTGACAGATAATGATTTGTTGGAAACTCACTGGCAGAACACTCTCGAACCCCTTTTCAATCCCCAAGCCAATCTCGACCAGGGAGTTGCCCAATTGATTGAACTGGGCAACAAACGCAACGGTCACGACAATATCACGGCAATTATCATTCGGGCGCAGGTAGGCGCATTTCGATTTTAGAATTTGGATGCTGCCAACTTTTTCAAAGGTGGTGCTTTCCCCCGTGACCGCTTGGGTTAAACCGGCAATTGTTGCATAGAAAGGAAACAGCTTCTGTCGTTTCCGGGCAAGGCTTTACTGCTCGCTCTGTTATTAGGTATCCGGTGTTAAAACAGGTTCGGTTTGAGTGATCAAAAACTGATTACAGACCCATAAGATTGCAGAAAAGCTGTGGAGTACAACCATTTATCCGTAGCTTTAATTTTAAGATTCGGTTCAGGGAATCTACCGGAAAAACAGGCTTGATAGTAAGTGGATTCATCATAGTTGAAAGAGCTTTCACTTACAAAAATAGTTAGTCTAATGAAAAAAAAATTAACTAAAATGAAGTGAGTCAATCGATTTTAGATTTTAGATTTTAGATTAAAGAATTGAAGCATTGACCCCACGCATAAATACGTTCGGCAAGTTTCATCTGATACAGGTTTTTTATTTCTGGACGGATGAATCACGTGGCGGGTATCCTGGATTCTTTCTGTCGGCAGGCGGGCTGATGCGAAATCTGCTTTATACTCGATCGCTCTTGGGGCAATTTGGGTCTAGGCCGGAACTGCCGGCCCTACCTATAGATGTGGGGGGTAAATCACAACCTGCTGCTCCAGCAAATTTACGTAAAAGTTTAGCGATTGTTTACCTACTTTTTATAGTTTCAAGTGTTAAATCGATCGACTGTGTTTTAAGGAGCGATCGACCCCTCAGAAATTTTACGGATAATTGTTCCCAAAAAACTATTTATAAATTCATGGTTTATGGAATCTTTAATCACAATCAGGATATTATAAAGTTTTAGTGAAACTCACCTGTGAAGCTCATAAGTAATTTTTAATTGGTAATTTTTCAAAGCCCTACGCCCCTAATCTGTAAATTCCCGCCAACTCTCACTGCCACATTAGGGAGTTCAACCACATCAAGCGAAAATGCTGCTGACTCTTTTAGATCCAGAAAAACAGACCCCCCTGCAACAGTGGAGTTTCGAGAGCGAATCCATTATTCGCATCGGCCGCTCTCCCGAAAATCACGTTGTGATCCCCAATGCTCTAGTGTCGCGGCAGCATCTGGAACTGCAAAGAGTTAATAGCGGGAAGTCCAGCCAATGGTACTTAGTCAATTCCGGGACAAATGGCACTTTGGTTAACGGTATTCTCATGTCTCAGGGTTGGATATCCGACGGTGCCCTGATCCAGTTGGCGCGGGGCGGGCCAATTCTGCATTTCCAAGTGATTACTATTGAAGTCGGCGGCAAAATTAAGGCGAACCCCAACGTCAATCTCGTGGCACCGAGGTGTACCCACGCGGGAAACCCGCCGGGGAATTTATTCTGCATCCACTGCGGCGAACCGATTAAAGTCGATCGCACGGTGCGCCACTACCAAGTGCTGCGAACTTTGGGCCAAGGCGGTATGGGAACAACGACTTTAGCCTGGGATCGAGAGAAAGCGAAAGCTCAACAACCCGGAAGTTCGCCCGCCGCTTCTCTGGTAGTCCTCAAGGAAATGAATGCTGATATGGCTCAAATCGCCAAAGCTCAAGAACTGTTTGAACGTGAAGCTAAAACTCTCAAGGCCCTCCACCATCGGGGAATTCCTCAGTTTTTTGACTTTTTTGTGGAAGGGGGTAAAAAATACTTGGTGATGGAAATGCTCCACGGCGAGGATTTAGAAAAACGCATCTACAACCGCGGCCCTGTTGCTCCCCAACAAGCAATAGAGTGGATGATCCAAACCTGTGAGGTTTTGGACTACATTCACTCTCAAAAACCCCCGATCGTCCACCGGGATATTAAACCTGCTAATTTGCTGGTGCGCCACCGCGACAATCGCATTACAGTGCTGGATTTTGGCGCCGTTAAAGAAATCGGCACTCCTCCTGGGACTCGCATCGGCGTTGAAGGCTACACCGCACCAGAACAAGACCGGGGACAGCCTCTCCCTCAGTCAGATTTATATGCTATTGGGCCTACTTTAATTTTTTTGCTGACGGCCCAAAGCCCTCAAAACTTTTACGGGAAAATAGCTGGAGGTTACGGGTTTAAGCTCGAAAATATTCCGACGATCGCCCCGAAGCTGCGGGACACCATTTTGCGAACCACGGCAGCTAAGCCTGGGGATCGCTTTCAAACTGCTCAACAATTAGCTCGAGCTTTAGGCGGTTCGCTGTAACAAAAGTCAGAAGTCATTAGTCATTGGTCATTAGTCATTAGTCAGAAGGAAAAAGTCATTAGTCAGAAGGCAAAGGGAAGAGGGAAGAGGGAAGAATTTAGCAACGGAAATTTATGAAAGAAAATTTACCTGATCGCCTCGAAATTTCTCTCCGACACCCCAGTCCTCTGTCTCCTCTGTTATTCCTCGTCCCAAGCTTCTACAGCTATCAACTCGCTCACGGGGTCTTGCATAGAAAAATCAAACTCTAGCAATTGCTGTTTCCAGTACGGCCATTCGTCGCCGTAAAGCAGAGCAATTTTCCAAATACTGTCTGTGGGCTTGATAATGTCAGACGTGACGAGAGAATGCACCTGACGCTGGAACTTAACCATCGGCTGTATAACCTGCTGGCTCATAATACCTCTTGAATTGTTTAAATCTTGTGTAATTACCACTTCCCAGCTCTCACTTTTTACCGCAGTTTCGCCAAGAACAGTCTCGCCAAGATACGTGTAGATTTTTGTCGGGAAGCTACATATTCAACTTGTATCTTAACAGAGTTCGTTTTGACAAGGCCCTATAAGCAGGACTGAAGAGTCAAGACCGACTTCAAAGAATTAATCATCTTTGAAATGTCCCGCTATATGCTGTCGATCGACAGTGGAAGATTTGCCCCCTTGATTTTTTCCACCACATAGTGGTAGATGCAAGGGCTGCGTTCGGCTTGTTCTTGACAAGGCTGAGTTTGGGTAAGAGAAACTGCAACTACTGCGCTTTGGCTGGTACAGCGTAATTTCCGCTTTCCTGCGGGTAAACCACACCTGTTTCACCTTCGACGCTGGGTTCGCTGTGAGAGTGGGGTCGGAGCTATATAAACAGATTATAACTCTACTCGCCGCAAAAGCGATCAAAAATTGTTGGATACTGTTGATCGCCTCCCCTAAATGTCGATCGAACATTCAAAGGCGACAGCAGACCGGGCGTACAAGCAAGTTCCAAACCCATCGTCCGTCCTGATTGATTGACAACTCCCTGTCCTCTTATGAGCAGGGATTCTTGGTTCATTGGGACTACTCATGTAGCTTGCCCTCCCCAAAATTCACTGCGATTTGCCCAACCGCTGTATATCCACGCTGCAATACTACTTGCGCTGCTGCAACATCTCGATTTGTTTCATAGCCACAGGTTTGACATTTATGCACCCGTTGAGATAACTCTTTTTTACCTGTATGCGTTTGACATAAGGGGCAGGTTTGACTTGTTCGGTTCGGGTCTACTTTTGCAAAGTATGCACCTCGCTTAAAGCAAACATGGCTCAAGATATTCAAGAACTGACCAAACCCTGCATCAAGCGTGTGTTTGCCAACCATTCCGGCTGACATTGCTTTGAGGTTCAAATCCTCAGCAAATACTGTTTGAGCTGCGTCGCATAAATGATGTGCGGTCTTAAAATGAAAATCTTTGCGACTGTTCGAGATGTATTCGTAGTGCTTCGCTATTTGCTGATGAATTTGACGGGACTTCCTAGAGCCTTTTTTCTTGTGCTTCAGTTGACGTTGCAGCGATTTCAGCTTGCGTTGTCCATCCACAAAGAATCGAGGTCTATCAATCAATTCACCATCAGAAGTTACCAAAAAATGTTCTAACCCTAAATCAATCCCTAATCCATGTCCTGAAGGTGAGGTTTGAGGTACTTCGACATCACATTGCAAAGTGAGCATGGCATAGTAACCAGATGCCTTTTTGACAACGCGAATTTGTTTAACCTCAAACCCTTCAGGAATTGGACGCGACAGGTGCATTTTAACTAAACCAATCTTGGGCAGGTTAACCCAATCAGCGCCATTAAAGTGTTTAACAGACTCTAGATTCAATTGAGGGAACACAAATGAGCGCATCCGCTTTTTGAATCTAGGGAAACCGTGTCCTCGCTCCCACATTGCCACAAACGCTGCTTCTAGTTGGCGCAACGCCTGCTGCAAGACATGGGTGTGAGGCAATTTCAACTCAGGAATTAACTTCTTTGCTTGGGCTAATGATTTGCATTGGCGCGCAAAGGTTGGACGCGGTGCCTCAGCAGGGATAATGTATTCCTGCTTAATGCTGCACGAGTTGATATCACACTTACGAGAATTAACCCAATCTTTTCGTTCTCGCAATGCAAAGTTATAGACCTTGCGGCAAATATTGAGCCACTGGTCGAAAGTTTGGCGTTGCGTATCGGTAGGAATGAGCTTGTACTCGTAGGTGAGATTTAACATACAATCATTGTAGAGCAAGTCTGAACAAACAGCACTGCATTTATTCAAAATCCTCTCGGAGAAATTCAGAACCGAAAGTCCCCCTAAAAG
This sequence comes from Microcoleus sp. B9-D4, assembly GCF_036705105.1. Lineage (NCBI taxonomy): Bacteria > Bacillati > Cyanobacteriota > Cyanophyceae > Oscillatoriales > Microcoleaceae > Microcoleus > Microcoleus sp. B9-D4. The sequence continues at coordinate 13,458 of NZ_JAUBTS010000039.1, read as the reverse complement.
GGGGAGGCTTGTATCCCATTGTTTTCGGTCAATCTAAAATCTAAAATCTAAAATCTAAAATTGTATGACTTGGACAAGGCGACACATTCTCACTCTGGCTGATTTTACCTCGGACGAATACGATACGGTGCTGCAAACAGCAGCCAGTTTTCGGGAGGTGCTCGGCCGCCGCACGAAGAAAGTGCCGGCCCTGCAGGGTCAAGTGGTCGCGAATTTGTTTTTTGAACCTTCTACCCGGACTCGCAATAGTTTTGAGTTGGCGGCGAAGCGGCTGTCAGCGGATACGCTAAATTTTACGCCGGGAAGTTCTTCTCTGACGAAGGGGGAGACTATTCTGGATACGGCTAAGACTTATCTGGCGATGGGAACGGATTTGATGGTGATCCGGCACGAACAAGCTGGAGTTCCCAGCACGATTGCTTCGGAAATGGATCGCTTGGGTTCGAGAGTCAGCGTTCTCAATGCTGGAGACGGCCAGCACGAACACCCATCGCAAGGTTTGCTAGACTTATTTACTATTTGTGCTCTGTTAGATACCGAACGTCCGCGGCTGGAACTTTTAGCGGGCAAAAAAATTGCTGTGGTGGGGGATATTTTGCATTCGCGGGTGGCTAGGTCTAATATTTGGAGTCTAACGGCTTCTGGGGCCGAGGTTCATTTGGCAGGGCCGCCAACTTTGCTACCGCTGTTGTTTGCTGAGTGTGGCGATGGTAGGGAAGGCAAATTATTTTTGCATTGGCAGCTTGAACCTGCTTTGGCCGATGCTGATTTTGTGATGACTTTGCGGCTGCAAAAGGAACGGATGAGCGACCATTTGCTGCCGAGCTTACGAGAGTATCATTCTTTGTACGGGATTACGCGCGATCGGCTCAAACTCTGCAAGCCGGATGTGAAGGTGTTGCACCCTGGCCCGGTCAACCGCGGCGTGGAAATTAGTTCGGATTTGATGGACGATGCCCAGTTTAGCCTGATTTCTCAGCAAGTTACCAGCGGCGTGGCGGTGCGGATGGCATTACTTTATCTAATCGGCGGCGGTAAAGTTTAGGCTGTTAGTTGTTAGCCATGAATTTCGGATATTCCATGATTTTCAGGCTCTTTAAAATAATCGTTACCCAGTAGAGCCGGGTAACGATTAAAACTCTTTCTAGAAATGTAAAGTGTTCTAGTTAAGAGTTAGGAAAGCCAGGACGCAGACACCCAGCCACCACCTTTGAGTTGGGCCCAGCCGTTTTTGTAACGACCGGTCAATTTTACGTGGTCTCCATAATATAACTTGCCGATTACACCAGAACAGCTACTGGGGCGGTGGCGGATATTCAGTCGGCCGCCATTCGTGACAACTTTGGCGTAGCTGTGATGGCCGTGATGGCTTTTCTTGCCGCAGCGGGAGTAGTGGCAACTTGCTTGCGCTTCGCCACCGACAGTCAGAATAGATAGGGCTACTGCCATACCTGCAACGCCTATCCATGCAGAATTAGGAATTTTCAAGCCCAGTTGGTCTAACGACTTGACTTGGAGTTCGGACTCTGGAGATTCATAAGCAACAAAAGAGTGGCTCAATGCTAGTGCTTCCATAGTTTCCTCGTGATTGTTGTTAACATTTGTTGGTGCAGACTCAGGTCGAAACCTCAATTAACAGCCCAAACCATTAACTTATGTTTCAGAAAAGGCACAAGAGGGCGTTATGGTCTTGCTGTTGCCAAGTATCCGCCAATTTGCCTGAACCATGCACAGGTATATCATGTCATTGATGTAGCTTTCCGGAACAAAAAAATAAATAAAGTTTACATCGACTGCTAACAATTTTGCCGACGCGGATCAGAACTCCGGGCAGAATTAAACTTAACTGTGTCCTTACAAAGGGAACGAAGTTATCGATTGGGGTGGGGAATGGCTTGTACTGAGTTGCGAATGACACTACTTATTTTGGTGCTTATTTATTGAATTGCTACAGCAATATCGGCAGTTAATTCTATCGAACAAGCATCCGGCTTGTCTTCAAGCACGATCTTAATTTGCTTCGGGCCAGTCATAGTGTAGCCGATCGCACTGGTGCAGAAGTTCGGGGCGATGGCGTCACGCTCTTACGCGTGCTACGAGATGGGTCTCAAGATTAGTCTCCCTGTGTCCCCGACAAGAATGCAAGACAAATCCATCGCGACTTGATTTGTGTCAAGATCAATTAACTTATCCAGCACCTCTTCTTTGGCAATGAACTCCTTCGCTGCACTTTCTCTCGGCACAATTCCTCAACGCCATGAATCCGACAGCTTCGCCATTACCTTAGCGCCGTTGTCTGTAAAGGAAATATACGCTTTGGCAGATGACCCCGCGAACGGAGCCGTGGTAATGATGAGCGGTACAGTCCGCAACCAAACCGACGGTCAAGCTGTAGTTTCCCTAGAATATCAAGCCTACGAACCGATGGCCGTGCGAGTATTCCAGCAAATTGCTACTGAAATCCGCCGCCAGTGGGCCGATGTCAATCGGGTCGCCATTCACCACCGCGTCGGACACTTGCAGGTGGGCGAAATCAGCGTACTGGTGGCTGTTGGCTGTCCCCACCGGGACTCAGCCTTTGCAGCTTGCCAGTACGCCATAGATACGCTCAAACACAATGTACCGATTTGGAAAAAAGAACATTGGGCCGACGGTTCTAGCAGTTGGGTTAGTATTGGAGCGTGCGAGGTGGTCGGGCATTAGTCAATCGATGGGAGATTTGAGATTTGAGATTTGAGATTTGAGATTTGAGATTGAAGAGGGGAACTTGTTACGATCTCCTAACGTCAAAAAGTGTGGAATGTTCGATGAGCCAATTCCACCGATGAGCGACTTTATTTCCGTGTCCTGGTCTGCGGTTGTGGCGACCGTTCAAAGAGTGCAATTGCCAGCCGAAAAACTCTCTAATTATGACTTGGTGTTGCGGTGTCAGGAAGGAAATCGACCTGAGACCACGGCCTTTTCAGAACTGTTGAAGCGGTATCAGTCCCACGTAGACAGGGTTCTCTATCACTTGGCCCCTGACTGGCAAGACCGAGCAGACTTGGCTCAGGAAGTGTGGATTCGGGTCTACCGCAATATTAACCGTTTGCAAGAGCCTGTTAAATTTCGGGGCTGGCTGAGCCGCATCGCCACTAATTTGTTTTACGATGAGTTGCGGAAGCGCAAGCGGGTGCGAACTCCGCTGTCGCTCGACGTACCTCGTACTCTGGAAGATGGCGAGGTTGATTGGGAAATTCCGGCTGACAGTCCGGGGCCTGATGAAGATTTGACGACTAGAGAATTTTACGACCAGTTGCGGGTGGCGATCGCAGATTTGCCGGAAGTATTCCGCACGACCATTGTTTTGAGAGAAATAGAAGGTTTAGCCTATGAGGAAATAGCCGAAATGACCGGAGTTTCTTTGGGAACTGTCAAGTCGAGAATTGCTAGAGCTCGCCAAAGATTGCAGTTGGAATTGCAAAAATATCTCGATGGTAATTAGCAAGAGTAATTTCAGAGGCGGGTTAAGAAGATTTGGTGAAGTTTGCTGTGACATCAAAACTTCTCTTTTAAAATATAAATAAGCAGTAAATCATTCTAATACCGAGTGCGTGATTCCCCAATTAGAGCAAGTCTGAAATTATGAGTGGTAACTTTGAATCCGATAAAAATCAGAATCAGCAAGGCGTGGGGGATTCACTCGCTGAAACTCAAGTTAACAACAATTATGCCCAGGGCAATGTAACTACTATGATGCGCGATCGCTTTGAATTGCTAAGTGCCTACCTCGACGGTGAAGTGACGGCGACAGAACGCCGGCAAGTTGAGGAGTGGCTGACAAATGACCCCACTACGAAGCGTTTGTACTCGCGACTGCTGATGATGCAGCAGAGTTTTCAGGCAATGCCGGTGCCTGCTGCAGAACAATCGGCCGAGGAGTTGGCGACGAAGGTTTTGCAGCGGGTGGAACGCAAGCCGAAACAAACTTGGATTTTGGGTGGAGGTGCGATCGCAGCTTTGTTGGTTGCGGTGGTGTCTGGTGTCGGTGGCGGCCGCCAATTGTTTGCTCCTCAGTTTGCTCGATCGCCCGTTCCTGCTGAATCTGACGGTTTGATGATGGCTTTAAACGAGCCTCTGGTGGAGATGGTTAATCCCAACGATTTGATGCTTGGGGTGAATGCACCGATCGTGGATATTCCCAAAGTTGGTGTAGCAACCCCTCAAAAGTCATTGCCAAAGGCGCAGTAAGGTTTCTGTTTTGAACAATAACGAAAGTCGCTAAGCTCCCGAAAAAAGGGGGCTTTTTGCTGTTTTTCCCAGTTTTTCAAGGTGGAAGATCCTTTGACGCTTTCCCGGCTTTGAATGACGAATTGTGAGGCGATCGCATCTTGATATCGGAGTAGGTAGCGAGTGGAATTAGAGCGGGCGATCGCACTTGTCACGTGTTTTTTGGATATTTGCGATGGCAACAGCAATAGACCTCTTGCAAAAATAGCTGGGATGGGCCGGAGAGCCCGTCCCACAAAAAGTTTTTTCTCTTGTGGGATGGGCCGGAGAGCCCGTCCGAAAATTTGATCGAAAGGACTTTTGCAAGAAGTCTAATGTCTCCTCAATTTCCTGCCGCACAGTAGTAGGCTTACAGGTTCGCTCCGCCCGATCGCACGGCAATGGCAATTTACTAAGCTCATCGGCATTAACCACCTTATGTGGTGAAAAACCTATTTTCCCACGTGCCGTGGGGCAGCCAGATGCCTCCTAGAGAACGAATGCGATCGGGTAACATGAAGTAAGCCCAAGCCGTGCCTAAAGGTTTGAGGTGTCGATCGAAGATTTCGATGGACTGTCGCTGATATTCGTTTTGTGTCGGTTCCCGCAGCGGATGATAGTCTTCAAGTCGGTCTAAATCGTCCAAAATAGCCGAGTTTGCGAAACAGAGGAGAAAACCGCAGACTGTGCCATCTCCGGCCATCATCGCAGGATAGCCGATCGGCAGCGCAAAAAGTTGACCGCGGGCGATCGCGGGGTAAGCATTCACAACTTTTCCTTCGCAGTAGCGGAGGTAGTTGCACTCCCCCGGTTTGAGAGTGCCGTAGACAAAGACTTTCATCGGGTAGGGCCTAACCGCTAGTTTTTGCTAACATAGATGGCTAAGCTAATAGTTTAAGTCTCGCGGGCGATCGCGACTGCAATCTTGATAAATTTCGTTGTTTACCTTTCTTATAATTCATGACTCTAGCAGTTAGTTTTATTGCTTTTGGACTTCGGCCTTTGTACTTGAGCTCTTTTTTGCCGTCCCTGCCCCTGGACAGCTTGTTTTCGACTCAAGGGATTATGGTGATGCTGCTGGCCGCCTATGCGGGGGCGATGTGGATGTTTCTCACCAGTGCTCCGAAGGTACACACGGTGATGGTATCGGATCTCGGGCAAGCGAGGGAGTTCTATGAAGGTATGCTAAACCTGCCAGTAGCAGAAGTGCCGCTGCACTACTACTACAATTACGAGCAAACTTTGGGCACAACAGGTATCGATCCGCTGTATTTGTCGCCGAATGTCGGGAGGGCAACGACATCTCAAACAATGGGGAGTCCCGAGGGTTTGTGGTATCAGTTGATGAAAAATACCCAACTGCACATTATTAGCGGGGCCGGTGTAGGGGAAAAAAATCGCCCGCGTCACGTTTGTTTCGATCGCGATTGTTTGGATCAGCTATTGATGAGGGTACAAACTCGCGGCATTAGTTATAAAATTCGCCGGGAAAAACCGCTGAACTTTTTGGTCAAGGATTACGATGGTCGCGTCATTGAAATGGCTGAGGTTAGTAATTAGATAAGACTCAACGGTTAAAACCGATCCTACACAAACTTTGGTCAATGCAGAGAGCGACTAAAGAATACAATGGGTATTAAAGCCGAATTTGGTATTACATCCCCACTTAGAAACCCGGTTTATCTAAAAAACCGGGTTTCTTGTTTTTCAATTAATCTTTGCTTCCGCGCTAGATTTTTCAGATACCGCAGCTTGCTTTATCTCTGAAATCGCTTTCCGGCTGAACATTTGGAAGTAGAGGGAAACAAAAAACTCTTTGACTGGAAAAATGATAAAAGTCAAAGGATTAATTGTCACGATGATATTGCGGGCATCGGCTTTAGCTTGTTTGACAACTTGCTGCGCTACCCAGTCGGGAGACATGATGCCGATCGGGTTTAAGTTGCTTTTAAACGGCCCTAAAATCAGTTTGCGAACGATGCAGGGTGCGTCCAGCCGACGGAGGGTGACTAAATCTCCCAGGGCGCGCTTGCTGAGTTCGTACAGGGGACTGACAGCGGGAATTACTTCTGCTTCGGAAGTGTTGATCCAGACTTCTTTGCAAGCGATGTTTTCGTTAGTGCGGACTGTTAAGAAAAAGAGTTCCATCAGCCGCCACGCGGAAAAAGTGTTAATTTCGTATGAGTTGGCGATCGCCTCTCCTGTTCTTTCTCGCTGTACGTTAATCCCGTGATTGATGACGAGAATATCGATTTTTTCTAACAAGAGGGCTAAGTCTGCCTCTTGGCCAGCTTGCCAAGTTACGGTTTTTACAGGTAAACTTTCGCCGTCTAAATTCAAAGTAATTTCCTCATTTCCCGATGAGAGGGCGATCACTTTTGCACCAGCTTGGTGCAGGTGTTTGAGAAGCAAACGCCCTAAAGTTCCCGATGCACCGGTGACGGCTACAGTTTTGCCTTTGAGAGAAAGTGCTGTACCCATAAGTTTATCTATTAAGGTGAAAGTACCGCAATAGTAAGCATTTTGATTGTCGAAGTGATGCCGCCAGTGATAAGGTTTATTAACTAACCACTTGCCAGGGGGAGTCAGAAAGTCTCCCGGTTGGTGGGTGATGTCGGTTAATTCATCTGCACCCTTGATGCCACACCCGCGGGCGATCGCGCTCAACAAAAAGCCTAAAGTATAAATACAACCGGCTGCTGCACCCCAGTGATATTCCGGCAGCCCAAAATAAGCTACAACCCACAGCAACAAGCCCAAAATCATCATCGCCGCAGCTTCGGGCACGTCGTGACGCCAGTGTGCTTGCTTGTAAATTGTCTCGCTGACGGGGGTCAAATTCGGGCGGAAAACGCGGTGATGCCAAGTGTGCAGCTTTTGCAGGGGTGCCCAATAATGCGACACGACGTGATAAAAGTCTCGTATTATTTCTGCCCAGCAGACAGAAGCTATTGCCACAGCGCCGACTATCCAGTAATTTACCATGCTCGCACCAGTTTGAAATTTGAGATATTAGATATTGTCTGCTTTGAAAGATAACTCAAAATGGCTTTTATTGCTAGTCTGGCAGTTGACTCAGGCGTTTTAAAATCTGCAAAACCCGGTACAATTCATTGCCGGGATTGCGGATTACAAATTCTGGAGATAAGCCATACTGCGCTATTTCGCCTCTGACTAACTTCACAAAAGAGAAGTTAGCACCTGTAGAAATCATCCCAAAAGTAGGAGTTTTTGGATCGGGATCGGCGAGCATATATGTCAGGAGTTGGGCAAGTGCTTCGTCAGTTGAAAACGAAAGTTGTTTGGATTCAATTACTGTCACCCATAAGTTTGCTTTCATAATTAGGATATCTATTCTGCCTTCGATGATTCTGCCTTCGTCTTCCTCTTGAATGGCGATGGACTTTTCGGCTTTCACTTGAAAAGGAGACTCATACAGACCGGCAATAAATAAAATGGGGCTGATGATTGTTAGCTTGACTGCATTTTCCAATACAGGCGGGTTATCTACCAAGTTGAAGTATATGTCTTGGACGCGATCGAGTAATTGTTTTTCTGAGTCGGTTACTTCGGGTAAGTTTTCTTGCCATTCTCGGAAAAATTCGCTGTTGCGAACTCGGTGCAAGCCGAAGTTATCGATTAAATAGCGGAGGTTTATATCTCTTATTTGTAGTTTTTGCATGATGATTAATAAAGGGTTTTATGGTTGTTAATAAATTTAGCATAATTGGGATTTTCAACCGCAGATGAACGCTTCGGAACGCAGATGAAATTCCGAGGAAGTTAATTTGGCTGAGATGTCTGTTTATGGGGATTTGCGAACAAAATTCGCTGTAAATTATTCTATTTTGGGGCCAATATACCCAATGATTATCTTTCCGGGGCCTAATTCTGTGCAGAAATGGAGTCGCCAAGCTCCAGGTGTCATGCGGATGTGCAAACTGAAAATACGCTTTTTCCCGTCAAGACACTGAATATTTAGTTGCTCTCTAAGCTGCTTAAGTCTTGACTCACTCTCTGGAGATGCCTTACTAGGAAGATTATCCAAATTTAGCGCTCCGTCTGTCCAGCTTTTAGATAATTCATCAAGCTCAAATAACTTTCTGACAACTTGTCGTAACATTTTCGGATCGACAAGGCTTTCTATCTGTTGGCTGACGCGATCGCAAAATTCCAGGCTGGAGAATAACTCAGCTCGACGTTTCCAAAGCTCCAAACCATCAACCACCGCTGTTTGCTGACGTTTCTTAATCCAATCAGCGTGTTCGAGAACGTGGTTTTTCTGACTAGCATGAAGAACCTCTACGCTTTCTTCTATCAGTTCCCCATTCTCGTCAATTTGTATTAGTTCTAACTTGATACAACTGCTATTCCACAATGACTCTGAATTCAGACTAATTGCCAATGTTTCAAGGTAATAAGAAACTTTAAATCCTTCGGCTTGAATACCCTGTAAACTCAACTCACAATCTAGAGCTTCTACTTTTATTTTAATACTTACATCAGAAATATCAACAGATAAAGGAGTTTTAGTTGCCAGCGTTTTTAGAAAAGTCCGCTCGTCTTTATTAACTTCAGGATCGTTACGCCAACGAGAAAGAGGATAGCTTTCAGCAAGAATCATAGCATGAAAATCTGCTTGAATGCGAATTCCCTTCAGCCCACAGCGTTGAGCTGCAACCATCGTCCTAATCAATTCTGACATCCATTGTCGTGCTGTAGAAATATCAGGAGCAAGAGTTCGGGCAGACAGTTCATTAAACACCATCTCCAAATCCATCGCTTATTCTCCTTCCACCGCAGGTTCCAACAAAATCTCCAAGCTGTTGTCCCACTCATCAAAAAAACCCTTCGGCCATTGATCAATTCGTCCGTTGCGATCGATTTTTGGCGATATTACCTCAGTCACAGCTTGTCTTTTTTTTTCTTTATTGTCACGGTGGAAGTAGTGCAACTGAACATCTTTCGGGTCAATTTTACCCCCGTGAACCGCAAGGCGAATCCCATTTAAAACATGATCGCTGTGAGTTTCTATCACAACTTGAACCCCACCGCTAGCTGCCAAAGCTAACAATTCACCCATTTTAACTTGTCCTTTCGGATGGAGATGCGCTTCAGGATTTTCAATTAAAATGATTGTATCAGGTGTTGATGCAAGTGCCGCTACAATAATCGGTAAAGTGTAGCTAATTCCAAATCCCACATTAGTTGGACGGTAAGGATTGCTATCTCCATAGGAATATTGAAAACTCATCAGATCGACATCTGATTTGGCATCAATTTTGAGGCGCGTACCCGGACTAATTTCTCCCATCCACGCCTCCACTTGGTCTATCAACTCCATTGATTTTACTTGAACATCACCTGGTTCAATCTTTGATTTTACATCAGGATGGCTGAGACTACTATTAGGAATAACTTGACCCCCTTTCACAGAAAGAAAATGTGCAGTATATTCACCTTTAATACCGAGTTGGTCGAGCTGTCGTACTTGGTAGTCTGACATTTCATTGAATGGACGCGGCCCGATACGTTCTGCCTGAAGGTAGTGAAAGTTATTACCAAAAAGATTCGATTGATACACTTCTGAACTAACTTGTTCCGACTCAATGTTCAACACATCTACCTCTTTGTCATATTTGAAACGCCATAGCCCCTTGCGGTTGTTTCCCCAAACAATGTCAAAACCAATTAATTCCTCTTTTGCTCCCTCAAAAAGTGCGTCTTGAGCAGTACCAATCTTCACTAAATCCCCATTAAGCGCCAACCCTTTTTCTGGTAATAAACCCTGTTGATAAGATTGTCGCAGTAGCAGGAGCGATTGCAATACCGAAGATTTACCGCTGCTATTTAGACCAGAAAATAAAGTCAATTTCCTGAAGTTTAATAATTGATTTGCAAAAGGTTTGAAGTTAAGCAAATTTAGTGAAGTAATCATGCCAGCACCTCGTTAATTATTTGTTCAATTCTTCTAAATCTGTACTCTATTTTGTCAGCAGCCTGAGATATAGATGCCATAAAATCTGGATCGTTATCTACATAATAGATGAATTTTTCAATTAAACTTTGCTTTTGCTTTTTCAATACAGTAATTTGTTCTTCCTTAAGTTGACTGAGAGTAACTGACCAACATTCAAACAATGCTTTGTTAATTGGATACAGCCTATTTTGATTTTGAGACATTTTACGAAAAGCACTTTTACCGAAAATTTCAAACGCTGCAATCATAGATTTTTTGAATTGTCTTTCAATCATATTTAATTGTTCTTCATGCAAATTATTTACTTTAAATAAAGCGCGACTTAAAAACACACTTCTGTTGTCATTTGTGTCATTTTTGTAATCTTGATAAGATGTAAGTGTAAAAGCTAGAAACCCCAGTATAAACTCTCTGTCATCCATCCGCATTTTACGCAATTTGCTAATATTAGTAACTTGCTGAAATTCTGGTAAAAGAGCCAACTTAGCTAAAAACTTTGTTGCCTTACCGGGGTTGAGAGCATGGCGGAGTTCTTGAGGAGACATCGGCAACCCACCTGTATTAATCCGTTTAAAAATATTATATTTAACTTCAGGAGGGGTACCTTTTCCAATCAAATAAACTGTCACCTGAGTCTCCTCTATTCGACGCTGGTATCTGCGCCCGATTTCATCATAATTTTTGCCTTCTAAATTGATCAAGTATTCTAGTCCGCGTAACCTAAGTGTTTTATCGCTCATAAATTGCTTGAAAGCAGATAGCCGCTGCAATCCATCCACGACTAACCATTTATTTTCATTAGTTGCATCTATATAAAAAGCGGGTAATGGAATCCGAATCAGGATCGACTCAATTAGTCTGCTTTTCGCGTCATCTTTCCAGATGTTTGCATGGCGCTGAAAGTCCGGTGCTAAATCGAGAGCGTCCTCATTGATTCTTCTTAGGAGTACCTCGATCGTTGGTTCTTTGGTGAAAATATTAATTTCATCAGGATCGTATATCAATTTGTCTTTTTCATATGGTTCATCACCGTTATCTTCTTCTTGACTCAAATTTAAGTCATCAATTGAATCTTGGTTGGATACTTGCTGATCTGGTTTGGGCTGACTTACCATAGGGAATACTCCTTTGTGTTAACTTTTATTACAATCCGTATTGTCCTAATAAAACTTGAATGACTATCCGCTCCTAACAGAAAGGCACTTTTGAAAATATTATCGCACAAATCTCATCTTGTAGAGACGCTACAAATCGCATCTCTACAACCTACAGCTTATCTACAATCGGCAAGTTTGCCGTGCCCTTTCATCCTCCGGTTCTTGCCACCCAAAAGCAAAATGACTCACCGCATTAATTTGTGGCGTCGCCGATCGAATTGCCCGCATTTGGATCTCCAATGACGGCCGATTTTTCAGAGGTTTTCCCCAATCTCCAGCAATGGCAGGAATGATTTTTGCTCCCGCAGGCGCTAAACTTACTGTCCGCTGCACCTGTGGCACAATGCAGCTTACATCCCCGCAATTTCCGTAAGACATGGCGTGGAATTCTATAGCAGCCGGAAATGTGTCCCAAGGCTGCAATCTCGAATCATATCCTCCTTGATTTACTGCTTGATTTGCAGTAGGAAAAAACACTGCTCCTACAGGAATTCCCATCCTTTGAGCGGGTTGAATTGCTATCCCCAAAAAATCTAAAATCCCTTGGACTGCGTGAGCAACACTCAGTTTCCACAGGTCTTTTTGCAGGGTGCCGGTATCGGGAAGCGGCGGTGTCGGTTTTGGTGTGGGAGTTGCAGGGTTTGGCTTGTTAGCGGCTGGAGTTGTTGAGGCCGATCTTGATGCGGCATTCTGGCTTCTAGAAGCTGTAGTTGGCACTGACATCGCCTGCGGAATTCGCCCCTGCCAAAGAGGTTCTCGCTCAGTTGGATACTGTTTGACTACTGCTTGAACGTCATTAGGATTGATAAATCCCCTAGTCAAATACCGCTGAATTAAATCTCGGCCTTGCTGATTGCTAGCCCGCTGTAAAAGAACTTGCTGCGATGCTGGGCCGTAAATCCACAAGTCTTGAACTTTGGTAGCAACTGAAGCGGGCCCGATGCCCCGTAGATAGCGAATGTAGTCGAATAACATTCCTTGTGGCTTGCGCTTGACTATTTGATTTACTAACAAAGTATAGTCTTGCCGTGCTTGTGGGTTGTACGGATCGATAAAGGCTTGATTGCCCGGAACTTCTCCGAAGTCCTCGTTAATTGCTGCGTATTCGCTTACTGTTAAACTTGTCTGATTTTTACCGTTGATAGCGAGGGTTTGCTGTCTGTCGGGACGCTGAGCATAGCTATAGCCAAAGTTCATGGTAAACAACCAGGCGTATACTTTTAAACCTCGCTGTTTACCTTTGGCGATCGCCTTTTCTAACAAGTCGTATTTCTCGTAACCGCGATTTCTCACAACTGAAGGCCAAGCCGTAGGATTGTCGGCTGCTGGGAGAAGCACTTGACCATCGTAAAACACTTCGACATAGACTTGGTTGTAGCCTTTATTCACAACTTTGTCTAATACTCGATCGAGTTCTCCGGGTCTGACATCGCAGGGATACAAACGCAGCCAAACTGCTTGGGTTTCGGGCCAAGTTTTTTTGCGGCATTCTGCTATTTCCCGCGCGTGTTTGTTCAAAACAGCAAAATATGCTTGCTGAGATTCCCGTTTTCCCGACAGCGCGGCGCGGCGCAAGTCTTCTTTTTGATTGACTTGTTCTTGGGATAATTGGCAGTAGGCTGATGTTTGGGCAAAAGCTGGTTGATTTCCGATAAACGGCCAAACAAGCTGGCTGATGAAGCTACTGGTTAAAACAGCAGTTACCGCACTTAAAAAGCGTCGCTGGTGTTGAAAATTCGCGATGCGAGTTGGTGCAATTTTCATCTTTCTTCCCCCTTGGAGACTCCCGCTGTACCTGTACCCAGGTCAGCGGCGAGAGGAAAAGGGGGGCAAGGTTTATGCTGCATACGAGTAACCATCTTTTCTGTGAATAACTGAACAATATTTGTAGCTAATTCCCGACACCAATTCGGATGCGGAAATATTGAATGAGCCACTCGTTCTTACGGCAACACGTCCAACGTATGTACCAATTTTTTTGCCAGAGGTAACGACTGCTTTGACAATATCTCCCGTTTGAAACCCTTTAACAAACTTAAACCGGGGAACATAGCGAGATGTCAAGCCAAATTT
>NZ_JAUBTS010000038.1:50667-67167 GCF_036705105.1 Microcoleus sp. B9-D4 | reverse complement strand
TAATTCCGGCACTGTCTTCTCCATGTGCCTCACCTTATCAGATTTTTTGGGTTTTTGCTACCCCCGTGAACTTCTACGATAATTTTGATAGTGCCGGGAATTGCATCAGCCTTACAAGCAAATTTATCTTTTGATAGCTTGTTCACATCCTTGACAACTTTTTCTTCGGCTTTGACAATTTTTTGGGAGAGTTTACCCAAGTCTGATTCCTTTCTGGCTGCGCTCTCTACCACTAGCCATCTTTGCTCTATTCCAGCATAAGTTACTATTTTTTTCTCCCCATCTATATCCTGGTAATTTACTAGCAGTCAATTCATATTATGGTAACGTTGATATTAATTTTTGGGCTGATTTTATACTTAAAGGTACTCGACACAACCAGCGCAATTGTGACATCAATTTCAGGTTGGATTCCGTATATAAAGCACAGTCTGCTACCATCAAACTATCTACTTCTAGTTGTTTTTGGTAATCTACCGCTATTTGACCAAAGCATGATGAGTCGGCTTGATTTCCCGATGCTAATTTTAAGAAAATTGGTAGATATCCATCTCCTGTTCAGATTAGTTCGATGATAAATTGTTTTAAATCTGGTCTGTGGTCGCGGGAATAACCATAGGTGAGCTTTATTTCTTGGGGTGATTTGATTGCTAATTCTTCTGATTCTTGATTGTTGAGTGCGTGTTTATTCTCAAATATTACTGCTGGTAAGCTAGAATTGTATTCCCCATGTACGTGCATTGATGATGAATCTAGGTGTGATGATGACAGCGATACGTTAAATTTTTGGGCGGCTTTTAAGGTAATTGTTAAAAACGTGGTGTCCAGTCCTTTGATGAATAGTTTATCCATCACTCTACTTAGTTTATCATCGTTGAGATATTTTGGCTTGACTCCGGCTCCTATTAAATGTTCACAGGCAATGGTTTCACAAAATTGGGGAAACATATATAAAGGTCTAGATACAAATCCTAACCCGTTTAAAATCATGGCTCTTACTACATGACCTGCACTGACTTTTTCTCTCTTTTCGGGTGGGATTGATTGACTGTTTCTACTAATCCTATAGCGTCTATGATTCCTGCTACTATTCCTAGATGATATATGTTATGAATTTCTATCTCTTTATTGATTAACATCACCACATTCTCCACAACTGCTATGGCTATTTTCCCATTTCTATGGTTGTAAATTAATTTTTTTAACTATTTTGTTGCCTAAGAGAGTTTTCCTTATTTTCCTCTCTTTCTGAGTAAACTTACCTTTTTACTTTCTCTGCTTAATACTACTAATTATGATTAAGCTCCTTGACTCCGATTGGGACTTAGTTCATTTGTACTATTTCATCCCCCTTTTGTTGATGTGTGACAGTTGTGGGTGCGGAATGTGCGCTCGAGAAGCAAATAAAAACTCGGCTCAGACCGTCGCAAAGTTTCCAGAGCCAGCCGACTTACTCAACCAGTTAAGAGCGCAGCGCAAAAAGTCGAGGGTCGAACCGGCAGACATCAAGGTGGTTTTGGAAATACTTGGGCGTTCAGGAGGGTAAGGTCGCAGTTGAACAAACCATAGACAAACCATAGTCAAGTCATAGACAAACCATAGACAAGTCATAGACAAAATAAAGGTTCTACAGCTTTCACGAGCCGTAGAACCCTTGGAAATATGTGGTTTTTTTGAAGCCGATGGTGGGATTTGAACCCACGGCCGTTCGATTACGAATCGAATACTCTACCCCTGAGCTACATCGGCACAGACAACTTTGGATTATAGCACAACCTAAGCGAAAAAAGCAACGAGTTGTAGAATTTAATTCAAAACTCCACAACTCCTAGCTCACCAACAGTTAAACTGTCACTTCCGTGTCAGTTGAGCCGCCTCTGGCCCCGGAATAAACTAAACCCCGCTGCATATCCAGCGTCAGCATAGTTCCGTCCCGAATTACCCGCGTGGCATTCTTGACGCCCACCATCACCGGCACGCCCAAGCGCAAACCGATAATCGCGGCATGAGAAGTCAAACTGTCCTCCTCCGTCACCACACCTGCGGCTTTCCGAATCATCTCCACAAAAGCGACGCTTGTGTGTTCCACTACCAAAATTTCTCCAGGGTGGAAATTGCCTACATCCGCAGCAGTGCGAGCAACCCTGGCCATGCCACTCACCGATCCCAAACCGACACCGGTACCTTTGCCTAAAACTGCCGTCACTACCTCAACTTTGATCAAATCCGTCGATCCGGCAACCCCTTGCAGAGTACCGGCGGTCATTACCACTAAATCTCCGTCGGAGACTAACTCTTTTTCCTGGGCGACTGTCATGGCAGAGTGAAATGTCTGGCCCGTGGAGGGCAAATCCAGCACCAGCAAGGGTTTTACTCCCCATACTAATTGCAGTTGTCGGGCTACGTCTACGTGAGGAGTAACTGCCAAAATCGGAGTTTTCGGCCGGAATTTCGAGACATTTCGGGCTGTGGCGCCGGTTTTGGTCAGCGTCATGATGGCCGCGGCGTTCAATTGTTCGGAGATTTGGCTGACTGCTTGGCTGATGCCGTTGGGGATCGATCGACCAATATCTTCTACATTCCTAATATTCCGCTTAATTCCTTCCCTCTCCATCCGCACCGCAATTCTCGCCATCGTCGCCACCGCTTCGACGGGGAACTTGCCGACAGCAGTTTCATTGGATAGCATCACCGCATCAGTTCCGTCAAGAATCGCGTTGGCCACGTCGGAAATCTCGGCGCGGGTGGGACGGGGATTACTTACCATGCTGTCGAGCATCTGGGTAGCGGTAATTACCGGAATGCCCAGGCGGTTGGAGGTAGCAATCAGCCGCTTTTGCAAAATCGGCACGTCTTCGGCGGGTAGTTCCACTCCCAAATCGCCCCGGGCGACCATCACGCCGTTGCAAAGGGTGAGAATTTCCTCCATTTGTTCGATCGCCTCGTGCTTTTCGATCTTGGCAATCACCGGTACTTGCTTGCCCGCACTGGCTATCAGCTCTTTAATTTCGAGCATATCCTGGGGATTCCGCACAAAGCTCAGGGCCACCCAATCGACACCTTGGTCGAGGCCGAACATTAAATCTTTGCGGTCTTTATCAGTCAGCGCTTTAATTGACAGGTAAACTCCCGGAAAATTCACGCCTTTGTTGTTGGAAAGCGGCCCGCCGACGACGACGCGGCAGTACAATTCCCGGGAAGTGCGGTCTACTTTTTCGACCAGCATTTCCACTTTCCCGTCGTCGAGCAGAATCACTGATCCCTCTGGAACTTCGTCGGCTAGGGGATCGTAGGTGACGGAAGAAATGAGCTGGGTGCCGGGAACCTGGCGGCTGGTGAGAATGAAAGGATCGCCGTTTTTGACAACTATAGAGCCTGTCTCAAAGCGCCCTAAACGAATTTTCGGGCCTTGGAGGTCTTGGAGGATGGCGACCGGCTGGTTGAGTTCAAAGGATGTTTGCCGGATTAAGCGAATGCTGCGCTGGTGGTCTTCTTCTGTTCCGTGGGAAAAGTTGAGTCGCAAAGTTGTGGCACCGGCTTCTATAAGCTGGCGCAGCACTTGAGGGTCGGAAGTTGCTGGGCCAATGGTGGCGACGATTTTAGTCCGGCGTAGGGCTTTTGGCAATTGCATCAGCGGTGTTCTGGGGAGGCAGGTGGATTTCTTGTTTAAATTTCGGCTAACGTTTCATCTTTGCACTACAAGCAATGACGCTAGTCTCAAGTCTTAAAAATTTTGATAGTCGTCAAAAAAGTAGGTATTGAACAATATATAGAATATCTGACTTTTTACCGATCGGTAATTTTTTCTTGGGGAGCGGTCTTTTTTGCAAATTTTTCCGCTCTCAGGCTTGACATAAATACAGAGATACCCATTTATTTTATTTGGTCTGCTGAGCTCTTTTGGCTAATCTAGCACTGGTATCCTTGCACAACATCAATACTTTCCTGCTTGTGCAGAGGCGAGTTTCTGGCGATCGAACAGAGTTCTTTCATAAAACTTTACTATTGTCCGGCTTGTATCTTATACTACGCAAAAGTGAAATATTAAGGAGTCTTAACAAAGATGTCGGAGGCAGGACGGCCGCTGACAGTGCCGAAAGAGTTTTTGAGTCCTCCCGGTGACTTCAATCCGACACTGCTGCTGTTTTTGAGTGCAGTAGGGATTATCGTGATTTCTTACTTGGGTTTCTGGTGTTGGGAATGGCCCCAGTGGTGCTGTTTTTCGCTGAATGTGTTGGCGTTGCACATGGCCGGAACTGTGATTCACGATGCGTCTCATAATGCAGCCCATCGCGATCGCACAATTAACGCTATTTTGGGACACGGTAGCGCGCTGATGTTGGGTTTTGCTTTCCCGGTGTTTACGCGGGTACATATGCAGCATCACGCCCACGTTAACGATCCCGATAACGATCCAGACCATTATGTTTCGACCGGCGGGCCTTTGTGGTTGATTGCTGCGAGGTTTTTTTACCACGAGATTTTCTTTTTTAAGCGCAAACTGTGGCGAAAATACGAATTATTGGAATGGTTTCTCAGCCGTTTGTTTGTGATCGCGATCGTGTATATCGCGATTCAGTACGACCATTTAGGTTACGTCCTGAATTTTTGGTTTTCTCCGGCTTTGGTGGTGGGGTTGGCCTTGGGGTTATTTTTTGATTATTTGCCGCACCGTCCGTTTCACGATCGCGATCGTTGGAAAAATGCCAGAGTATATCCTAGTCCTATTCTAAATATCTTGATTTTGGGGCAGAATTATCATCTGATTCATCACTTGTGGCCTTCTATTCCTTGGTACAATTACAAGCCTGCTTACGAAGCTGTGAAGCCGCTGTTAGATGAGAAAGGTTCCCCTCAAACTTTGGGAATATTGGAAGGGAAAAAGGACTTTTGGAGTTTTATATATGACATCTTTTTAGGGATTAGGCTGCATCACAAAAAAAGCGTCTGATTGACAAAAAACCCGGCTTCTCAAAGAAACCGGGTTTTTTTTCTAATAAAAGCTTTGAAGCATATATCCCCAGGGCAGGTTTTGTCCTGTATCAAGTCCCGTAAAAAATAAACCCACCTGTAATGGTGAGTTAACTTTTAAATCAAGCCCAAAGTGAATCTATTATTTTTCCCCAGCCACCGCCACCGCTAAATTCCTATCGGGGCGTAAATTTTGGGCTCCCCGCAAATAAGGATGATAAATTTCAGTATTTGCCGGCCAGTTAACGTGAATTAAAAACCGAATGCAGCGTTCCAAAGCACCCTCAACGTGCATTTGCTGTACGTCCAACAAAGGAACATTACACCAGTGAGGACGTTCGCGGGCGATCGCAGCCGGAAACACAGCATCTAAATCACGAGTTGCAGAAAACGTAGCACTAATAATTAATTCGGGATTTATATCATTTTTTGCTTCTAATTCATCTAACAATTCTTTCACCGCTTCTCGAATTGCTGCCACCGAATTATCGCTAGCAGTAGTTGCCCCACGAATCGCCCGCACTTGCCACTCCACGCAAATTTCCTCCATATTTTTGTTATTAGTCATTAGTTATTAGTCATTAGTCATTAGTTATTAGTCATTAGTCATACTAAATTAGGCTTAAATACCCAGTTTATTTCTTAGTCCTCCCTTGAGTGGACTTCGTTTGTATAGTTTGACCTCGAACTCCTAGGCGAAGCCACCGCGAAGCGCTTATGACGGGCGCTTCGCCACATTTGAGTGTGAGGTCAAACGATTTCAATCGCCCAATCATCCAGGGAGTAACTAATGACTACTGACTCCTGACCAATGACTAATTTATTTAATCACGGGCGATACATCCACAGTGGCAAACCGCTAGTAGAAAGCTCGAATTCCAGCACATTATTGTAAGCTGAAAGCCCGGATATATCCAGACTACTCCCCAAGACGCGATTTAGGAAAGGTTTTTGTTTTTCTAGCGTGCAAGACTCGGTTTTTTCCGGGTCGAGGCCTGCGAGTTCGGCGGCAAGGCGGCGAGCGTCCTCTTCTGTTCCCAGTCGATCGACCAAACCCAATTCTAAGGCTTGCTGACCCGTGAAAACCCGGCCGTCGGCAAAACTTTTCACTTTCTCAACAGCCAATTTCCGGGCTTCCGCAACGGTTTCCACGAATTGCTGGTAGCTGGTGTCGATCAAGTCTTGCAGAATTTGCTGTTCCGGATCGGTCAATTCTCGATCGAATGCCAAGATATCTTTATACGGCCCCGATTTAATCACCTGAAAAGAAACGCCTACTTTTTCTAACAGCCGTTCTAGATTGTTGCCCCGGATAATCACGCCAATGCTGCCAGTAATTGTACCGGGATTGGCAACGATATGCTCGGCTCCCATGCCGATGTAAACTCCGCCAGAAGCGGAAATATTGCCGAAACTGGCGACTATTTTGACTTTTTCGCGCAAACGCTTGAGTGCGCTGTAAATTTCCTGGGAATCGCCGACAGTGCCGCCGGGGCTGTCTATCCGCAGCAGCAAGGCGGGAAATTTGCGTTCTTCAACAGTTTTGAGAGCTTCTAGAACTCGTTTACGGGTTTCTCCGGCAATGGCGCCGGTGATTTCGATACGGGCGATTTGTTTGCGGTAGCGGGGCTTGAATGGCCAAATCATGGGCAGTTTACAGGCAAGGTGAAATTTTGTAGCTAACTTCTAGTGTGCCTTATTCATCGGGGTAGATGTTGTGCCATTTAGGAACAGGCAAGATGCCTGTTCCACAAGAAAATTCTGGATTGTGGAACAGGCAAGATGCCTGTTCCAGATTGGCGGCAACAGGCAAGATGCCTGTTCCACCTTGATTTTGTGGAACAGGCATCTTGCCTGTTCCAGATGGTTCGCAACAGGCAAGATGCCTGTTCCACAAGAAATTGCTTGATTGTGGAACAGGCAAGATGCCTGTTCCAGATGGTTCGCAACAGGCATCTTGCCTGTTCCACCTTGATTTTGTGGAACAGGCATCTTGCCTGTTCCAGATTGTTGGCAACAGGCAAGATGCCTGTTCCACAAGAAATTGCTTGATTGTGGAACAGGCAAGATGCCTGTTCCAGATTGTTGGCAACAGGCAAGATGCCTGTTCCACCTTGATTTTGTGGAACAGGCATCTTGCCTGTTCATAATGACCGAGATTTGTGCGATCGCACTTAACCCAACACCAATATATAATTGTAAAAATTGCTTAACAAAACTACATCATCCCCAAGAGAATCAATCTCATCAATTATTTGGAGTCTCCGCCATGCAGCTAAAACTTACCGATTCAAAACTACCTTTTGCCCCGCTGTTGCTAATTGCGCCGTTTTTCCTGTGGGGAACCGCGATGGTAGCGATGAAGGGGGTGATGCCGCACACAACGCCACTGTTTGTGGCATTCGTGCGTTTAGTACCTGCGGGCGTGTTGGTGCTGCTGGCGGCGGCGCTGATGGGAAAACCGCAGCCGCAGGGTTGGAAAGCTTGGTTGTGGATTTCGCTGTTTGCTTTGGTTGACGCTACTTTGTTTCAAGGCTTTTTAGCCGAAGGTTTGGCGAGAACCGGTGCCGGCTTGGGTTCGGTGATGATTGATTCTCAACCGCTAGCTGTGGCGATTTTGTGTTTGTGGCTGTTTCAAGAAAAAATTGGTTTTTGGGGCTGGTTGGGATTAGTTATTGGCGTTGCGGGCATCAGTTTGATCGGGTTGCCCGATGGCTGGATTTTGGGGCTTTTTCATCCTGAAAACAGGGAGGTTTCTGCGGGTATCGAAGAGTTGTTTCAGGGTGGAGAATGGTTGATGCTGTTGGCTGCTTTGTCGATGGCTGTGGGTACGGTTTTGGTGCGCTGGGTTTGCCGTTATGTTGACCCGGTGGTGGCGACTGGTTGGCACATGATTTTGGGCGGTTTGCCGCTGTTGGCAATTTCGGCTGCAACTGAGTCCGAACAGTTTGTGAATATCGATTTTTCCGGCTGGATGGCGTTAGGTTATTCTACCGTGTTCGGAAGTGCGATCGCCTACGGTTTATTCTTTTATTTTGCTTCGAGTGGCAGTCTAACAAGTTTAAGTTCTCTTACCTTTCTTACGCCTGTATTTGCTTTGCTATTCGGCAATTTGTTCTTGGGCGAAGTGTTGAATCCGCTGCAATCGATGGGAGTTGGGCTGACTTTGGTGAGTATTTATTTGATTAATCAGCGGGATACTTTGGGTGAAAAATTGCGAAAAGTGCGATCGGGTGACAAGGTTAATTCTCAAGGTGAAGCGGTGGCTTTATTAGAGCCGTCAGAGTTTGATTCTGTAGAGTTGCCGGTGCAGGTGCGGGTAAGCGAATTAGAATCGGAAGTTTAGATTTTTGGCGGACATTATTCTCGTAGGGGCGGGTTTTACAAACAATCTTGACAACCATTAAAAGGATAAATAAACCCGCCCCGGCCGCATGGTAAATTCAAATGTACCTCTTTTTATTGTATTTTGAAAGAGGTAAATGCCGATTTCCCGTTTGGTAGGCCAATAGTAATTTAACCTAAATTCTAACTTACTGGATCGGTATATTCACAAAAAATATTGAGACTAATTTTGAGCAAATAGAGAACAATAATAGTAGCTATACTAGGATCTATCGGTATTCCAGACGAAGCACCCAAACCGACAACAGCAACAATTAATCCCGTAAGCAAAGGCGTACTCCCAGGATTTTTGGTATAGTCTTTGAATTGGGCCCGCAAGCCATCATTGCCGCAGAGTTCGGCGCGGAGAGTTTTCAGCGTGACTTGCCATAGGGATTTGCCGTTTTTTGGTTGTGCAAAGGATTCAAGATTGTGGTTTTCAACCCACAATTCATCAAAACTGGTGTCAAGTCTGCCGCTGTGTTTTTCCAGCATGGCAAAGGCTTCTTGGGCGGGAGCGTAATCTTGCAATAGCAGCCGCTTTTCATTGATTTCGGCGGGAGTTAGTATCGGTTCCATATTTTTAATTGCGGGTAAGTTAGTTAAACAATTTTGATTGTAATGATTATACCAGTAATATCAAATCCGGTGGCATCGAAATTGATATTACCCACAGGCAACGGAGGAGGACACGGCAGTGCCGTTTCCCTACAATTAATCGGGCAATGGTTACATCAAAAAAGGGCGATCGATGATTTTGGGGTAGGGACACGGCAATGCCGTGTCCTCCATTATCGATGATTTTGGGGTAGGGACCCGGTAGTGCCGTGTCCTCTTTAGCTTGTGCACCCCGACCTAATAAACCGGGTTTTTTCGCGAATCTGCGCGCAACGAATATTTTCGGAAAAACCCGGTTTCTGAGCCCCCATGCGTAAATCCTGTGACAATTAATCTGCTCCCTCCTCCTCTGTTTCACTGGCTTTCTGAATAGTAGAAAACCACTCTCGCGGACACTCATCACCCGTAAACTCTCGCCAAATTACCTGAAACTGACTGTCTCCCAACTGCTTGAGCATCCGCCCTAAATCTGCGATCTCCAAACCAACAAATTCAGAGTTATGCTCGATGTCAATGGCTAAGGCTTGAATGTAAATTTTCACCGCCTCCGTCCAATTCGATTGGGCTTCTAAGGTTCGGCCCCATAAAGGTAGAGTTAAGCAAGCTTTACGCCAATCATTTGCTGCACTTCCGGCTGTAAATGCTTTTTGGAAATAGGTAACAGCAGTGTCAAAATCTCCTTGCTCTTTGGCAATGTTTCCCAATCCTTGATACTGGTCACCAGCCTTGTAAAAATCCCCCGCATCTTCAAAAATTTGGAGAGCTTTGTTGTAAAAAGCGATCGCATCATCAAAGCGCCGTTGCTCTTCGGCTACAATTCCCAGTTGGTGATAAGCAGTAGCAGCCTTGTAAAAATCCCCCGCGTCTTCAAAAATTTGGAGAGCTTTGTTGTAAAAAGCGATCGCATCATCAAAGCGCCGTTGCAATAGGGCTACTCTTCCCAGTTGGTGATAAGCAGTAGCAGCCTGGTAAAAATCCCCCGCGTCTTCAAAAATTTGGAGAGCTTTGTTGTAAAAAGCGATCGCATCATCAAAGCGCCCTTGCAATAGGGCTACCATTCCTAGTTCATGATACTCCGTAGCAGCACTGTAGAAATCCTTTGCATCTTCAAAAATTTGGCGAGCCTTTTGGTAAAAAGCGATCGCCTCATCAAACCGCCATTGCTCTTGGGCTAGCCATCCCAGTTGGTGATACTCCATAGCAGCACTGTAGAAATCCCCCGCATCTTCACGAATCTGGAGAGCTTTATTGTAAAAAGCGATCGCATCGTCAAACTGCCGCTGCTTTTGGGCTACTATTCCTAGTTGGTGATAGACAACAGAAATGTTCTCATTGACGGAAGGGTCATTGAAGGCTGTCTGTTCATCGAGAATTTCTTGATAAACGGCTCTTGCTGTTTCCAAGTCGGCACTTTCAAGAGCTTCATTTGCATCTACTACCCGCAGATACCTCCAGAAATTAAAGGCATCTTGTCCCTTTGCCTTTGCCTCTGCCAAGTGGAAGCCAATTTGCTTGAGCGCCCGTTCTCGCAGAGACTTAAATTCCGGTTTGCGCCCCCACCGCTGATACACCTCTCCCAAAGCTTGCAGAATTACGTGAGCATAATTCCATTCCTGTTGCTGTTCTGCCAGCCGCAACTGTTGCAATAAATTCGGTTCTTCCACTCGCAGCACAAAGGTTGCCAATTCCGCATTGCCGATAATTTTCTCGCAATATTTATGTGCCAATCCTACGTAGAAACCCAGCAATTTTTTTTCCAGGGTACTGATTATCTCCTGCGAACTATTGCTATCTAACTGTTGCCGCAGATACCACGGCAATGCCGGGTGGATGTTGTAAATACTGTCCCCCAAATGTTCCAAAATTCCGGCTGCAGTCGCTTCATTCAAGAGTCCAATCCAATCGGATTTCTGCAAGTTCTCCCCAAACACCGCCCGATATGCTTGTCCCCAATCACTATCAGGGTTTCGAGAAAAAGCATCGAGCACATCTGCACCAACTCGCTCAGAAAATAGCCCTAAAAACGGCAAATGCTGCCGTGCCCGTGCCGACAAATTAGCAAAGGAATAATCCAGCGACACCACCAGAGATTTCTCTCTCCCTTCCTCCTCTGCACCCTGAAAAGTATCCAATCCTCTCCGCAGCCCCTCAATCAACTGCACCGGAGTCTGCGTCTTCAAATGCCGCAACACCACCCTTAGCGACAGCGGATGTCCGCCCAACAGTTTCAGCAACTCCAGATATTCTCCAGGCAATTTCGCCCTGTCAACCCCCGCTTCCAGCAGAATCCGCGCCGCCAACTCTTCCGCATCCGGCTGCACCAATCCCTTTAACCCCCGCAGCGCGTAACCGCAATCCAACCAATTTTCCTCGCGCCGACTGGTAATCAGCACCCAAGATTGTCCCCCACGCAACTGTTTGAGAAACTGCTTCAAGCTTTCTCTTTCCGCAGCCGATACAAGCGGCTGATTCCCCTGCGGAAACCCATTCACCGGTTCAAAATTATCCCAAATCAGCAAACAAGGATTAGTTTTCAAATATTTTCGCACCACCTCCTGCTGTTTTTCCGGCGACAATGACGAGAATTTTTCCCCGCCCAGGGCCCGGCCAATTTGATTGACTACCTGACTCAACCCTGCACCGCGTTCAAAGGAAGTGAAGAAAACGCCACCCGTGCGCCCCTGAGTATCACCTAACCACCGCGCAAACCCTCCTGCCAACTCAGTTTTTCCAACGCCGCCCATCCCCTGCAACAGCACGACATGATTTTGGCGAAAAGCTCTTTCTAGACACAAAATATCGTAATCTCGCCCAATAAACCCATAGGCGCTAACATCTGGCAAATCTACCGCCAGCGTAGCCTCTGTGTCAGATTCCCCCATCAAATCTGCAAAACTGGGAGTCGCAGCTTTCGGCCGAAAAGGCCTGCAAGGTTCCTGCTGATACAGCACCGGCACCAGCCAATCTTGCAGCGGTAAAAGCCCTTTGGGACTGGGGCGCTGTTTGTCTATGGACATAGATTTGCGCCCCGCAGCCACCGCAGAGGCGATGTCTTGTCCCCGCACCAATTCCCCGTACAGCCGTGCCATGAAGTGTTTCGCCCCTGTCGCGTAGACGGAATAAGCCATAGCAACAACGCCTTTGGCACCCAATTTCACCAACTGTCCCGCGACGGAAGAAAAGGCTTCTTCCCCAGCTTGTCCCGACTTGCAAGCATTGAGAATAAAAATCGGCACGCGGCAATCTGTCAAATATTGGGCAATTTCCCTAGCAGTAACAATTTCCGGGTTGCCGTTAGCATCTTCAAAAACTAAAACGCCTTCTCCCAATTTGCCGTACTGAGTTTGCACAATTTTGCTGTCAGCTTGAAAGTCGCCGTGGCCGTCAAAATGAACGATATGATAAAAGCCTTTGCGGGCGTTAAGTTCAGCTTCAAACTGCTCTAAACTGGGGGGACGCAATACAGTAAGATTTACCTGTTTTTGAATCGGTTTGAGCGCCTCTAGCATCGGGCGGGCGATAGTTTGAAAATTAATATCGCGCTCTCCGTAGGGTCGAGCAATTACCAGTAAAATATTTAATTGTTCGTCAGACATCGTTCCCAATTCTGCCCGAACTGCATAGTTGCTAAGACT
The DNA here is from genome assembly GCF_036705105.1 of Microcoleus sp. B9-D4. Classification (NCBI taxonomy): domain Bacteria; kingdom Bacillati; phylum Cyanobacteriota; class Cyanophyceae; order Oscillatoriales; family Microcoleaceae; genus Microcoleus; species Microcoleus sp. B9-D4. The sequence continues at coordinate 54,559 of NZ_JAUBTS010000038.1, read as the reverse complement.
GCGATACATCCCCGCCAGCAAAGGAGCGAGAAATTGATAATCTGGGGAAAACAGCAATTCCCAGGGCAAATTGAGGACTGCCGCATCGTCGGAAATAATGCTAATTTCGCACTTATCCAAGCCGGCGCGCGTCGCTTCCTGAAAAAACTCGCGCGCTTTCTCGCTGCTGCGAAATACTAAGTCAAATAGCTGCTGTCCCCAAGCCTGCAATTTTTGTTCAATTTTTTTAGCATTTTCCGGTTCGAGTCCGTAGGGAAAGCGCAGGTATTCTTCGAGATACCACCGCAAATCGGCTAGAACTTTGCTGTCAAAGGGGTGTTCAAAGGTAACGGGAGGGGCAAATCGGGGTGCTGAGTTTCTCCGCTGCCAGAATAGTTGGATCGAACCAGCATCGTGATTAATGCGTAGGGAGTTTTCTGCCATTTTTTTGCGGCTTGATTAACTTATAATTATATGAGGACTTACGCAGGGGTGGTCAGAAAGCGGGTTTTTTCTAGAAGACTTCGTTACAGTCGCAGAAACTGCCAAAAACCCGGTTTCTTTGGTTTTGATGCGTAAGTATCGTATATATTTTCAAGGTGTTGCTATTGATTCCGGATCTTCTGTAACTGTATCCCGATCGCACTCAAACCTCAATTGGTTGCGAGACAGCCCCCATTGCTAAAATCCCCAAAATTTTATTCACCTCTTTGAGGTAATATTCAGTCAGAGCGATAGTAATTACACAGCCGTCTAATTTCATAAATTTCCAAATACTCCCAGTTGTCACCGCCCCGTAAATTGTTGAAACTTCATTGCCTACACGTTCGTTAAATATCCTTGCTGCTAACATTTCCGCTACGCATTTTCCCAAGCCATAAGATTAAACAGAATATAATTTGATTGTAATCATTGTGTAGCAGACTGCATGAATCTCAAAGAACGCTTGCACAGCCATCTGATTCAAATTGTACGCGATCGCAATCCATACCTCGCATCCGAAGGGCATTTTTATGCCCAGCAATACATCCGCGAACAGTTGGCACAGTGGGGAACTGTAGAAATTGACGATTTTTCTGTGCGCGGCAGAATTCATCACAATTTGATTTTGGATTTACCCCCCCTCAGTCCCCCCCTTGCTAAGGGGGGGAAGCAAGAAGAACCACTCCTTGCTAAGGGGGGGAAGCAAGACAATCTGGGTCTTGAAAAGCAGATTAAGAAGGGGTTGCCGCCGATCGTAATTGGTGCTCATTACGATACTGTACCCGGATCGCCTGGGGCCGATGATAATGCTACTGGTGTGGCTGTTTTGCTGGAACTCGCAAGGGATATCGCATCTGCGCCGCTCAAATATCCAGTGCAATTAGTCGCCTTTGATATGGAAGAATACGGTTATTTGGGAAGCAGTCATCATGCAGCTAAATACAAGCAACAGCAAGAGTCAATCCGGTTAATGATTTCTTTGGAAATGTTGGGTTATTGCAACCATAATCCTAATTCTCAAAGCTATCCCGCTGGCTTGAAATATTTTTATCCAAATTGTGGCAATTTTATTGCTTTAATTGGCAATTTGCGGACGGTTCCCGATTTGATTAATTTAAGTGGCAAAATTCGCAAATCTGGTCAGCCCTGCGAGTGGCTGCCGGTGCCGAATCGAGGTTTAATTGTGCCGGATACTCGCCGCAGCGATCATGTCCCTTTTTGGGATAATGGTTATCCGGCTATCATGGTGACTGATACTGCTAATATGCGAAATCCGCATTATCATCGAGAAAGCGATAAAATTGAGACTTTGGATTTGGATTTTCTGGCTGGTGTTTGTCAGGGGCTAGTCAAGGGAATTCGACATCTATAATTAACATGATCGAGCGCCTGCGAGTTTGAGCGACCCGAAATTATGACTTTTATGACCAGAAGTTATGAGCTTTATGAATTGACTCGAACAGAAGTTTGTTGAATACTTGTAAATTAATCAAGCAAAAATTTCAAAAAAAGAGATATGAATCCTACTTATCCCGATCGCACTCGCTGGCAATTTTGGATCGATCGCGGTGGCACTTTTACTGATATTGTCGCCAAGAACCCCGACGGTAAGTTAGTCATTCACAAGCTGCTGTCGGAAAACCCGGAACGCTACACCGACGCGGCAGTTCAAGGAATCCGCGATATTTTAGGAATTGGCGCAGATTTTCCGATACCCGCTGCACAAATTGAAGCGATTAAAATGGGGACGACGGTGGCGACAAATGCTTTGCTGGAACGAAAGGGCGATCGCACAATTCTGTTAATTACTAAAGGTTTCGGCGATGCGCTGAGAATTGGCTATCAAAACCGCCCGAATATTTTCGCGCGTCACATTGTTTTGCCCCAGATGCTGTACGATCGAGTTATTGAAGTTGCAGAACGCTACAGTGCTCAAGGTGAGGAGTTAACTGCTGTCAATCGCGAGTTTATCCCGTCTTTGCAGCAAGCATACGATGAGGGAATTCGCAGTTGTGCGATCGTATTCATGCACGGCTACCGCTACTCGGAACACGAAAAACAAGTTGCTAAAATAGCGAAAGAAATTGGCTTTACTCAAATTTCAGTATCTCACGAAGTTAGCCCGCTGATGAAATTAGTTTCGCGGGGAGATACTGCGGTTGTCGATGCTTATTTATCTCCGATTTTACGTCGATACGTCGAACAAGTAACCAGTCAGTTAATCGAGGCAGATTGCGGGAACGAGGGATTATTAATGCCCAATGCCCAATGCCCAATTCCCAATGCCCAATTCCCCAAATTAATGTTTATGCAATCGAATGGCGGCTTAGTGGACGCCGCACAATTTCAAGGAAAAAACAGTATTTTATCGGGCCCTGCTGGGGGAATTGTCGGTGCAGTTCAAACGAGCAAAAAGGCAGGTTTTGATAAAATTATTACCTTTGATATGGGCGGAACTTCCACAGATGTTGCCCATTTTAACGGCGAATACGAACGCGAATTTGAGACGGAAATTGCTGGGGTGAGATTGCGATCGCCCGTGATGGCAATTCACACTGTAGCAGCAGGCGGCGGTTCAATTGTCTTTTTTGACGGGGCTCGCTACCGCGTCGGGCCGGAGTCTGCAGGGGCCAATCCTGGGCCCGCTTGCTATCGCAAAGGCGGCCCCTTGACGGTGACTGATTGCAATGTGATGTTGGGGAAAATTCAACCGGCTTTTTTCCCGAAAGTATTTGGATTGAATGGAGATTTGCCGATCGCCCCTGACGTAGTAAAGCAAAAATTTGGGCAATTAGCGGAGGAAATTGGGGGCGAGAGGACGGCGGAACAGGTGGCGGAGGGTTTTTTGGCGATCGCGGTGGAAAAGATGGCAAATGCTGTCAAAAAAATCTCGCTTCAGCGGGGTTACGATGTTTCCGAGTATACATTGTGCTGTTTCGGCGGTGCGGGCGGCCAACACGCTTGTGCGATCGCCGATGCTTTGGGGATGAAACGGGTATTTATTCACCCTTATGCGGGTGTGTTGTCCGCTTACGGTATGGGTTTGGCTGATGTGCGCGCTATTCGCGAAAGGGCGATCGAGCAACAATTAAATGCAGAATTATTACCTGAGTTGCATCATATTTTAACCGAATTGGAGGCTGAAGGAAAGAGGGAATTGAACCGCAGAGGCGCAGAGAACACAGAGAAAGAGTCAGAGGTTTTAGTTGTTAGGAAGCTGCGCTTAAAATATCAGGGAAGTGACTCGGTTTTGGCGGTAGATTTTGCTGACAATATTGAGGCGATGCAAGCTGAATTTGAAGCAGCCCACCGACAGCGTTACAGTTTTATTATGCCAGAAAAACCGCTGATTGTGGAAGCGGTTTCGGTGGAAGTTGTAGAAAGAATGGATGTGCCGGAAGCATCCACAATTTCCCCCTCTTGTGGCACG
>NZ_JAUBTS010000038.1:17176-50567 GCF_036705105.1 Microcoleus sp. B9-D4 | reverse complement strand
GGCATCTTGCCTGTGCAACCACTTTTGCCGACAATGGATGTGCCGGAAGCATCCACAATTTCCCCCTCTTGTGGCACGGGCATCTTGCCTGTGCAACCACTTTTGCCGACAATGGATGTGCCGGAAGCATCCACAATTTCCCCCTCTTGTGGCACAGGCATCTTGCCTGTGCAACCACTTTCAACGGTGCAAACCTATGTGGCTGGCGGGTGGCGGGAAACGCCTGTTTATCAGAGAGAGGATTTGCGATCGGGCGACTGCATAGAAGGCCCTGCTATGATTGTTGAAGCTACGGGAACTAATATCATAGAACCGGGCTGGGAAGCTGTATTAACAGAAAGAAACGATCTAATTTTGAACCGCAGATGCACGCAGATGGAGGCAGATAATAGCCGCGTTCATTTGGGTTTATCTGCGGTTAAATCAGATCCAGTTTTGCTGGAAATCTTTAATAATTTGTTTCGGGCGATCGCGGAACAAATGGGCGTCACATTACAAAACACAAGTTCCTCAGTCAACATCAAAGAACGTCTCGACTTTTCCTGTGCAATTTTCGACCAAAACGGGCAATTAGTTGCCAACGCGCCGCACATTCCCGTACATCTGGGATCGATGAGCGAAAGCGTTGAAGCTTTAATTTTAGCACAAGGCAATGCGATTCAACCGGGTGATGTTTATGTTTCTAACAATCCCTACAACGGCGGCACACATTTACCAGATATCACTGTTATTACTCCAGTATTCGATCGTGATTCCTCCCTTCCTTTGTTTTATGTTGCCTCGCGGGGACACCACGCCGACATCGGCGGCATTACTCCCGGTTCCATGCCTCCTAACAGTACAACAGTAACTGAAGAAGGTGTATTGCTTGACAATTTCCTGTTAGTAAGTGAGGGCAATTTTCGAGAAAAAGAATTACTAGAGATTCTGACAGCGGGGAATTTTTCTGTTCGCAATTCCGCTCAAAATATAGCCGATTTGCAAGCACAAATTGCTGCTAACAAGCGCGGCGCAGAAGAGTTGATCAAGATGGTAGAACATTATGGATTAGAGACTGTGCAAGCTTATATGGGCTTCGTACAAGACAATGCGGAAGAGTCGGTGCGGCGGGTAATTAAGGTTTTGAGTGATGGCGAATTTACTTATCCGATGGATAGTGGCGGACAAATTAAGGTAGCAATTACAATTGACAAATCGGCGCGCAGTGCAAAAATAGATTTTACTGGCACTTCTGCTCAACAAACCAACAATTTTAATGCTCCCGCAGCCGTGTGCAAAGCCGCTGTTTTGTATGTTTTCCGCACCTTGGTAGATGACGATATTCCTCTCAATGCGGGCTGTTTGAAACCTCTCGAAATCATCAATCCCGAAGGCTGTATGCTGAATCCTCGCTATCCAGCGGCGGTAGTTGCCGGAAATGTGGAAACATCGCAGAATATTACCGATGCTTTGTATTGTGCTTTGGGAGTGATGGCGGCTTCTCAGGGAACTATGAATAATTTTACCTTTGGGAATCAGCGCTATCAATATTATGAAACTATTTGCGGCGGTTCGGGCGCGGGGCCAGATTTTGACGGTACTGATGCGGTACAAACTCACATGACTAATTCGCGTTTAACTGACCCAGAAGTATTAGAATGGCGCTTTCCGGTGTTGTTAGAAAGTTTTGAAATTCGGGCTAATAGCGGGGGGAATGGATCTCATCGCGGGGGTAACGGCGTGGTGCGGCGAGTGCGGTTTCGGGAGGCGATGACTGCTGGTATTTTATCGGGGAGGCGGGTGATTTCTCCTTGCGGTTTGAATGGGGGGGAAGCTGGGAAAGTTGGGCGGAATTATGTTGAAAGGGTTGATGGAAAAGTTGAGGAATTGGGGAGTACGGCGACTGTAAAAATGCAGTCTGGGGATGTGTTTGTAATTGAGACTCCGGGGGGCGGAGGATATGGTTTTCCTAGCGGGATTCACCGTTAATAACCTTCATCTGCTGGTAAGTTTTGTTGATTGGCTGCTTGTCTGCAAATATAATTGCAGCGTTTATACTCTTGGTTGCCCGCAGATTGCTTAAGCCTAATAAACTCAACGTCGTGTTGCGAACAGAATTGGAGTAATTGCTCCCACAAATCTACGTTAGCAGTAGGTTTGTGTTCGCTATTTTTCCAGTTATTAGCTTGCCAGCGCAGCGCCCAATTGTTGGCAATAGCATCTACAAGGTAGCCGTTGTTATTGTACAGCGTCACTTTACATCTTGTTTTGAGTGCTTTCAGACCTTCAATTGCAGCAATAATATCCATACGATGGTGTGTAGTTAACTGAAATCCGCCGGATAGTTCCTTGCGATGATTTTCATACAGCAAGATTGCCCCATATCCACCAGCACCGCTCGGCGTAGTTATACCGCGAGTATAGATGCTAACTTGTTTCAAGTTGCTCATGCTTCTGGACTCCTTCATGGAATATAAACATTTGGCGATATTATATAATTAATTGACTTAAGTATCAACATAATTTTAAAGCACTTGCCTCAAATGTATATCGTGTTGTAGAATCGGGCTGCACCAGCATTTATTACCAAAACCGTTACAGAACAATTGTGCAAACACCTAATTTTTCCGAACTCAACCATCCTGTGGTCAAATCCTTGTTCCATCACAGCGACCAGGAATTATTGACTCTGTTTCAAAACCATCCCGATCAGGGTCGCTTTTTCACGGCGATTTTTTGCCGCTACGCTCAAATTGTACACTCCCTGATTCGCCATTCCGTGCGATCGCCCGTACAAGGCGATTACCTGTTTGCCCACACTTGGCTGCACATCTATCACGAACTCCGAGGCCTCGATTTGCGTCGCGAAATCCAAGAGTCTGATGGCGAAAATCTCAGTCTCCAAAACTGGCTGATTAATGTCACGGCAGTCTGCATAAATCAAGCCGAATTGCCCCCTGTTGAGTCGATTCACTACTCTTTGCAATCGGCTCCGCCTCCCCTGTGGTGTTACGTCAAACAAGCCTTAGAATTGTTAGCGCCACTGCCGCGTTTAGTCGTGTTGATGGCTCAGACTTTCCGCTGGAGCGAAACTCGAATTGCAGCTTATTTACAAGCAGAAGGCGAAGCTATTTCGCCCGCTCAGGTAAAGGCTTTGCTGCAAAAAGGATATCAAAGTTTAGAATCAAACTTGCCGGAGGATATTCGGGCTATTTATCTAGATGAAAATCTCGATTATCAAGAAGCACTTGTCTAGATATACACGATATAAATCCGCCCTTTCTATTTGTATGGGCGGGTTTTACCGGAAATATTTGCTAGGACTAACAGCATCGTAAACCCGCCCTTTTGCGAGGAATAAGGAAAAAATGGCAGTTTATCAAGTTCGGTTGGTGAATGAGGCTCTCGCGCTCGATCGCACGATCGCAGTACCAGACGACCAGTATATCTTAGATATGGCAGAAGATGCCGGCATCCGCTTGCCGAATGGATGCAAGCAAGGAGAGTGTTCTGCTTGCGTTGTCAAACTGCTGAGCGGTGAAATCGACCAAAGCGAACAAAAGTTTTTGAAGCCCTCAGAAGTGCAAGCTGGCTACGCTGTTACTTGTGTGGCTTACCCGCTTTCTGACTGCACTTTGTTAACTCATCAAGAACAAGTTTTATATCAAGCCGCCCTTTATTTTAAGTAATAAAAAATCAGTTTTTTACCATCTTTTATTCTAGCCTCGCTGGGCGCGAAATTTCTTTGTAGAAGAGCGAATTATATTCGCCAGTCATATTATGTCCCGTCGATTACCGCTAATACGGTAGGGGCGGGTTAACAAAAAATATCTGCCCATAATTGACAATCTCAAAAACCCGCCCTTTTCATCGCGGTCACTCGATCGGACATGATCTCAAATCCTTATCAAACCAGATTTGGTGTCATGTAAGGTGCGTGACTTTCCAGCATCTCGCTGTTAATTGAGGAACTAAAAAGTCACGCACCCTAACGAGTATAGATAAACCCGCCCTTATTAATTCAGCAATTGTAGAATCCGCTGAAGCGGAATTTCCGCGAAATCTAAGCGGTAATTGAGTTCGTAGGCTAGCTCGGCAACCGCTTTTTCCAAAATGTAAGCATCCAGCAAAACTTGTAGTTCCGGTATAGATTTGGGCAAGAAACTTGCATCGGCTGCAGTCGCCAAATAACTCTTGACAAAAGTTAGGCTGACCCAGCGGTGCCAAACGTTCGCCCACTGCTGCATCTCCGGGAGATTTTCAGGGCGAATCATGCCACTTTCTACTTCATTGCGGAGTGCCAAAGTAACAGCGTAACTCAAAGATTGCAGCATTCCCGCAACATCTCGCAGGGGCGACCTCTTCATCCGCCGCTCGCTTAAGGGTCGATCGCGTTCTCCTCCGAAATCAATAATTACGAAGTCTTTGCCTGTATAAAGAACTTGCCCAAAATGAAAGTCCCCGTGACAGCGAATTCTATCGGCCGTGATTCTCAAGTTCAAAATAGACTTGAAACGTTCCATGAGCAAATCTTCGCGGTTGAGGAGCTTTTGCGCCGATTTTTGTACTTCTGGCGGCAGTTTGGACAGCCGTTTTTTCAGCTCCAGCAAAGTTCTTCCTGCCAGATTTCTCATGTATTGATAGATGGAACGCTGGTAAAACGAGGTAAAGCTTTCTGGGGCAAAAGCGGGATTTTCTATGTCAGAAGCTAAAGTGAGGTGAAGTTCGGCTGTCCGCTTACCTAAAAGTTCGGCTGATGCTAAGTAAGAGCCGATGAGTTCGCGAGCTAATGCCGGAATTTCTAGGGATAAATCGGCTACTAGCGAGTTTTGCTGCCGCTGGGTTTGTCCGGTCAAAGCGTTCGGCAAATAATTTTCGGGGGCAGTAGATAAATTCTCGCCGGAATGCTTTGCTTCTACTGTCATTACTTGCTCGAAATAGTCGCGCAGTGTGTCTAATGTATAAGACCAAGCATCTACGCTGTCGGGGATTAATTTTTGTAGGATTCCGACTGTAAGGACTTGTTTTGCTGGTGTGTGATATTCCAATGCTCCGGCAATTGGAGCGTAGTGTTGGATCGAGTTGCGCTCTGTTAAAAAGCGTCCGATTTCTAATTCGGGGTTAATTCCTTCCTCGATTTTTCGCAATATTTTCAGGACGAAGCGGTCGCCGTAACCTGCGGATGTATTGCTTTGTTCTTTTTTGAACAGGTGAGGATCGAGCTGCGATAAATCTTGTTCGGAGTTGAATGAACTGTCGGCAATTCCTAGCAGTTGACCTGCAGATCCTCTGTAACTGCGAGAATTGGCGATCGCCCCCAGCAGCGCGCTCAGAAAACCTTTTTCCCCAGCAGCATCAAATAGTACCCCGATTTCCTTTTTGGTTTCTGGGAAGTGCAGGCGCGCGATCGCCCGATCGTCCACATCGCCTTTAATCTCTTCCCAACCTAAAGGCAAAACGTAAGTTTCCGGCATACCTTCAGTATAATTCAACTGCAAAAACAGAATGTAAACTTGAGATTCCTCTCCCGCGCTATCTTTACATTCAATCGGTACAACCTCACTTATTTCTAAAGATTGAATTGTCCGATCTGAACCGCTAAACCAGCGATTACGCCGCAAGTATCCCGGCAAAAGATTAAGCAGCATATCGCTTAACTGACTTGTAGCAAAAGCAGTTTTCCAATTACCTATGACCGCCAAAGTAGGCAAGTCTGTGGGCACACCGTGCAGCGAAAAATCTTCGTGTTTAACAGTAAGAGTAAACCAGTAAAACGTGTGAGGACTCAAACTCAAAAAGTAAGGATTCTCGCCAACAGCAGGAAACTCCGTGCGGCCGAAAATCTCCACCGGAACAGCACCTTTAAAGGGCGCCAGGTCTAATTCTGCCGTCTGGACGAAGCGTGACAAATTAGCCACTACGAGGATGTGTTCGTCTTGATAAGTACGTACAAAAGCTAAAACTTTGCGGTTTTCCGGGTACAGAAACTCGCAAGTTCCGCGGCCGAATGCTTGGAAGCGCTGCCTAATTGCAATCAGGCGTTTCATCCACCACCACAGAGAACTCGGATTCGCCCGCTGCGCGTCCACGTTAACAGATTCGTAGTGATATTCAGGGTCAACAATTGGCGGTGCGTACAGGCGCTGCGGGTTCGCGCGACTAAAACCGGCATTGCGATCGCCGCTCCACTGCATCGGAGTTCTTACCCCGTTGCGATCGCCCAAATAGATATTGTCTCCCATGCCAATTTCATCGCCGTAGTAAAGCACCGGCGTACCCGGAAGAGACAGCAGCAAAGCATTCATCAACTCGATACGGCGGCGGTTATTTCCCATCAAAGGAGCCAAGCGGCGGCGGATGCCCAAATTAATTCTCGCCTGAGTATCTTGAGCGTAAACCCGATACATATAATCTCGGTCTTCATCACTCACCATTTCCAGCGTCAATTCATCGTGATTCCGCAAAAATAATGCCCACTGACAGTTATTGGGAATATGTGGAGTTTGCTGGAGAATGTCGCTAATTGGGAAGCTATCTTCCATATGCAAAGCCATAAATAAACGCGGCATCAGGGGAAAATGAAAATTCATGTGACATTCATCGCCAGCCGCGTAATATTCAACCGCATCCTCCGGCCACTGATTCGCCTCAGCCAGCAGCATCCGGTTCGGGAATTTCTCATCTACGTGCTTCCGCAATTGCTTCAGGAATACGTGAGTTTCTGGCAGGTTTTCGCAATTAGTACCTTCGCGCTCGTACAGGTAAGGCACCGCATCCATCCGCAGTCCGTCTACTCCCAGTGCCAACCAGAAATCTACCACATCTAAGATGGCTTGGCGGACGGCAGGATTGTCGTAATTCAAATCCGGTTGGTGGGAATAAAAACGGTGCCAGTAATAAGCTTTTGCTACAGAATCCCACGCCCAATTAGATGTTTCAAAATCTTGGAAAATAATCCGAGCATCTTGATATTTTTCCGGCGTGTCGCTCCACACATAAAAATCTCTTTCGTTACTGCCTTTCGGGGCGCGGCGCGCTCGCTGAAACCAAGCGTGCTGGTCGGAAGTGTGGTTAACAATTAACTCAATAATGACCCTAATTCCCCGTTGGTGCGCTGCTTCTAAAAGGTCTTTAAAGTCATCTAATGTGCCGTAAATCGGGTTGACGGTAGTATAGTGAGATGTATCGTAGCCGTCGTCTCGGAGCGGCGAGGGAAAAAATGGCAGTACCCAAATTGCTGTTACTCCCAAGTTTTGCAGGTAATCCAGTTTTTCTGTCAGTCCTCTAAAGTCGCCGATGCCGTCTGCATTGCTGTCGGCAAAAGCCCGAACTGGTACTTCGTAAATAATCGCGTCTTTGAACCACAAGGGGTCGTCATTTAACATTGAGTTTGCCATGATTTGTAGCGATGATTGGTAATTAGTAATTTGTACTTAAAATTTGGTAATTGGGATTTGTTAGTTCCAATCCAAACCGATAAATCATAACTTATAATTTGGCCGCTATTCCTCATGCCAGCGGCAGACTTTTAATCGTAATTTATGAACGCAAAACTTATAATTTCTTAACTATAAAGTCTCAACAATCTGTTTTGCTATTTCGGATACAGTTCACAATCCGGGTACTGTGCTAGCTACCGATGCGCGGTGCCCACCCTACCAAGGCGTGTCAACTTAAGCCTGAAACCCCTCTGTATCTCTCACTGGTAGCCCAGTCTAGATCCCCCTAAATCCCCCTTGATAAGGGGAGTAGGGGTTGACTTTGAGAACACTCTTGCCCCCCCTTTATTAAGGGGAGTAGGGGTTGGCTAGGGGGGATCGAGTCCTTGTTGACACTAAGCACACCCTACAGACTCAGGATTAGGTGCGGTATTTACTACCCACCGGACGGTTGCCACGACATTACAGTACCTTGACGTTTATTACAAACTTTCGTTACATTAGTTTACATAAAGCAACAAAAGTTAAGGAAAAAGCAAATATGGCTATTGTAATCGCTCTTTTAATCGTCGGTTGGGTCGCAGCCTCAGTAATTGGCACTCAAGCATATTTCCTCGGAGAACAGTCAAAGCCCATCCACGAGCGGAATTGGAACGATGAATCTTTTGAACAACTGGCAAAATCAGTGACGGGAACAGAAGTTGACTACCGCGTTCGCGTTCCTGCCTACAGCATGGATGCCTATGGCAGCCGCACCATGTCTAATTCTTGATATATTTCACCATTTTCAATAACAGGCAAGATGCCTGTTCCACAAGAGAATTGATGGTTTGTGGAACAGGCATCTTGCCTGTTCCTAACTATTCGGCAACTACAAACTCTTACCTGTCAGCGCTGGGCGAGAATCTTTTTTGCGAAATTGCAAAGTGTTATTTTCACAGTCGATCGCAATTGTATCACCCTCCACAAACGCATTTTCCAGAATCTTGTTAGCCAGCGGGTTTTCCAGCTCCCGCTGGATAGCGCGTTTCAAGGGACGAGCGCCGTAAACCGGGTCGTAACCGACATCTGTGATATGGTTTTTCGCCGCATCGGACAGTTCCAAAGTAATTTTTTGCTCGGCCAACAAACGCTCGATCCGCTTCACTTGAATGCTGACAATTTGCCGCAGTTCGACCTTGCTCAAAGTGTGGAACAAAATTATCTCGTCCACCCGATTGAGAAATTCAGGCCGGAAGTGCGATCGCAGCGCTGTCATCACCCGTTTTAACATCTGTTCGTACTCTTGGTCTGTCTCCCGTTCTTGAGTCAATAAATTTTCATTTTCACTCTTGTTTTCAGTCTTGTTTTCACTCTTACTTACAGTATCAACATCGACTCGCTCGGCCGACACCTCAACAGTACCGTCGGCAGCCACTTTATAATCTGTCTTTTGACTTGACAAATCTTTCGTTTCCTGCTTCCGACTAGCAGGTTTTTTGACGGTTTTTTCCTTCTTAGTAAACACGTCTAAAATGTGGTCACTGCCGATATTGCTAGTCATCACAATTACGGTATTTCTAAAGTCAACCACTCGACCTTGAGAATCGGTAATTCTGCCGTCATCCAACACTTGCAGCAAAATGTTAAATACGTCCGGGTGCGCTTTTTCCACTTCGTCAAACAGCACTACCGAATAAGGATGTCTCCGCACTGCTTCGGAAAGTTGTCCCCCTTCATCGTAACCGACATATCCGGGAGGAGCTCCTACCAACCGGGAAACGCTGTGCTTCTCCATGTATTCCGACATATCGATGCGGACGATCGCATCATCGCTGTCAAACAAAAACTCCGCCAACGCCCGCGCTAACTCAGTTTTTCCGACGCCTGTGGGGCCCATAAACAAGAAAGAGCCGATCGGCCTCCCCGGATCTTTCATGCCCGCCCTAGCGCGCCGAATTGCCGCTGCCACGGCTGTTACAGCTTCCTCTTGACCGATGACTTTTTGGTGCAAGTGTTTTTCCAATTGCAGCAATTTTTGGCGTTCGGACTCTAACAACCGGTTAACCGGAATGCCCGTCCATTTAGCGACAATTTCCGCAATATCGCCCTCAGTAACTTTTTCGCGCAGCAGGGAAGAACCTTGAGCTTGCTGTTTCAAAAGTTCCGCTTCTTTGGCTTCCCGATCGCGCACCGCAGTTTCCAACTTGCCATACTTTAACTGTGCGGCTTTATTCAAATCGTAAGCCCTTTCTGCTTGTTCGATTTGGACTCGCAGTTGGTCTTCTTCTGCTTTCAATTTATTGATTGCATCCAACAACTGCTTTTCGCCCAACCACTGAGAGGACAATTTTTCCTGCTTAACTTTTAAAATGTCAATCTCAGATGTGATGCGTTCGACGCGGAAGCCTAGTCCAGGGGCTAGAGCACCTTTTCCTTCGCCTTCGATCGACAATTTTTCCATTTCCAACTGCATCACCCGGCGGTCAATGCCTTCCAATTCCACAGGTTTAGAGGTAATCTCCATTTTCAAGTGGGCGGCCGCTTCATCTACGAGGTCGATCGCCTTGTCTGGCAAAAAGCGATCGGAAATATAGCGAAAAGACAGAGTTGCAGCAGCTACCAGGGCCGAATCAGTAATTTTTACCCCGTGGTGGCGTTCGTAACGGTCTTTCAATCCGCGCAAAATCGAAACAGTATCTTCAACGCTGGGCTCGCCGACAAATACTTGTTGAAAGCGGCGTTCCAGGGCTGGATCTTTTTCAATATTCTTGCGGAATTCGTCGAGAGTTGTAGCGCCGATGCAGCGTAATTCGCCTCTCGCCAACATGGGTTTTAACAAATTTCCCGCATCCATTCCCGAACCGGAACTGCCACCGCCACCAGTGCCTACAACCGTGTGCAATTCGTCAATAAATAGGACAATTTGCCCGTCGGAATCGATGACTTCCCGCAATACAGATCGCAATCGTTCTTCAAATTCGCCCCGGAATTTTGCCCCAGCAATTAAACTGCCCATGTCGAGGCTAAATAGCTGGCGATTTTTCAAAGATTCGGGTACGTCGCCGTTGACAATTCGTTGGGCTAAACCTTCGGCGATCGCTGTTTTTCCGACTCCGGGATCGCCAATTAACACTGGATTGTTTTTTTGGCGGCGGGAAAGAACTTGTACCACGCGGCGGATTTCCTCGTCGCGGCCGATTACTGGGTCGAGTTTGCCGGCTTTGGCGGCTTCTGTCAAATCGCGGCCGTACTTGCTGAGGGCGTCGGAGTTAGCTTCCCCATCTTGATCTTGGGCTTTAGCGTTGCTGCGGCTGCCTTTCGTTTCGGAATTTTTTTCTTGGGCTTTAGCAGTGGCGCGGAAAGATTTGATGGCTTCTTCGAGTTTTGGTCGATCGATCGTACCGGCTGGGGGTTTGCGATCGTAACCGGGGCGGCCCGGCGGCCCGTCGCCTTTTGTCAGCAACCTGCGGCCGACTCGTTCGTCTTCTACTAAGCCAATTAATAAATGTTCAACCGCGATAAAATTATCTTGCCAAGTCGCCCTGGTGGCCTCGGCAACATCTAACATCACTTCTAAGCCGCGGCCGAGGTATAGTTGGTCAGCGTTGGCAACTCTGGGCTGTCGTTTGGCAAAAGCATCTAACTGTTGGGCCAAGCGGGTGACATCTACCCCAGCCAAGCTGAGAATGGTGTTTGCTGTCGCAAGCTGTTCGAGAATGGCGATCGCTAAATGTTCAACCTCTAGCTGCTGATTGGCAAAGCGGCGGGCTACATCCTGGGATTTGACAATGGCTTCCCAGGCTTGATCTGTAAATTTGCTAGGGTCTGTTGGCTGCACGTTGGTTCCTCGCAATCAAGGGGATTCCTGTTGTTATCCGTTAATACATCGTCTCACAACCATCATAATCTTTAAACAGGATTATGAATTTATGAGTGCGGTTAACTAGGGCGGAAGTTGTGACCTAATTGACGTGTTGCAAAAGCTTACACTCCGCAATCCACCCCGAAATTTGGTGCGTTCAGACCGACTCTGGCGATTCCCTTCGGGATAGGTTCGCTGGCCGTACTTATAAAAATATTGCCAGAAACAAGATTTTTTATTGGCTGAGATTTATGCTATTTCCCACTTACCAATTTTTAGTATTTTTCCTAATTATTTTTAGCCTGATCGTCTCTGTGAAACCCCAAGTCGATTTGTATAAAATTGTCTTGTTAGTTTCGAGTTTATTATTTTATTCCTTTTGGAGCTTTGACTTTCTCTTGCTCCTGATTTTCTCTACAGTCTACAATTATATCATTCTCCGGGTTCTCTGCAAGAGTAAATATAAAAAACTTGCTTTAATCTCCGGTCTAATTTTAAACATTGGCTATCTCGGCATCTTTAAATATTGCAACTTCTTTGTAACTTCTTTATTTGAGGTACTGAACCAGCTACAAATTCCAGCCGACTTTCCAGTTTTGCAAATAATCGCCCCCGTCGGCGTGTCTTTCTACACTTTTAGAATGATTTCTCATTTAATCGACTGCTACCAGCAAAAAATCCCTTGTCCGAAATTTGTAGACTATGCCGCCTACATTACCTACTTTCCGCAAATTGCCTCCGGGCCAATCTCGCGAGCCCGCGAATTTTACGGGCAGCTAAATTCACCGGAAAAATACGACTATAAAATTGAAGAAGTTATAGTTTTGATTTTGTCTGGACTCTTCAAAAAATATACTTTATCCAGCTTTTTGTTTAACTTCACTGACTTGCCATTCAAAGTCCCGCAGCAGTATAGCAGCATCGATTTAATCCTCGCGGCAATTTCCTATTCCTGTCTAATTTACGTAGATTTCAGCGGGTACTCGGATTTAGCGAACGGCATCTCCTGTTTGCTGGGTTTCAAACCCATTGCCAACTTTAATATGCCATACCGATCGCTCAGTCTGCAAGAATTTTGGAAAAGGTGGCACATCAGTCTTTCCGAGTGGCTGAGGGATTACGTTTACTTTCCCTTTGGCGGCAACAAATACGGCAAGTTGAGGAAGTACGTAAATTTACTGATGACAATGGCGATCGGTGGATTGTGGCACGGCGCAGGTTTAAACTTTATTTTCTGGGGAGCAATTCACGGTTTAGGATTAATTGTCAACCATTTATGTAAAGATATCCCCCAAGCTATTCACTTTAAATTAGACTATGCCTTTCCCAGATTTGCTAAATTTTGCAGTTGGCTGCTAACATTTACTTTTGTTACTTGTAGCTGGGTATTTTTCGGCACTCCCAACTGGGAAACGGCGGTGAGCTTTTTTGAAGGAATTTTCCATCCTGTCGTCGCAACTTTTCAATTTAACTTCTGGCAATTGTATTTAGTAATTGCAGTCATTGGCGCGATCAACTTGTGGGGCGATCGCATCTCCCAACTATTGCAAACCGTATTGTCATTAAAAAACATTTTCTTTCGGGTTGTCTTAGTTTCACTGCTCGTGTATACTATCTTGATGTTGGGGCCGAGTACCATGCCGCCTTTTATTTACTTTAATTTCTAAGAAATATGAAAGACCGGGAATTTTTGCTGATTGTTACTTCTGTAATTCTCACTTTAATATTTTCAAACTTATCATTATTTCTAAAAAGCTTTGCTTCAACTCCTTTCGCCAGTGCAGAAATTAAACAAGCCGCGGACCAGATCGAAATAGACGGTTTCCGAAAATCCGAACAAGATTTTTGGAGCAAAATTAAAGATATTAACTTCGATAGCCTCCCCAAAAAACCAGAAATTCCTCCTGTTCAAACCGAAACAAAAGCAGCCGTTAAACCCCCAAAGCCTGCTAATGCTAAAAAAACAACCCCAGCTAAAAAACCAACCCCAGCTAAACCTAAACTGACCAGACCTTATCGAAGATTTTTATTTATTGGAGATTCCGTAATGTTCGACTTAGGAATTCAACTCCAGTACACTCTTAAGAAAAAATATAATATCGCCGATACGAAAATAGACTACAAGGTCTCAACAGGATTAAATCGGATAGATTATTATGATTGGTATGCCAGAACTAGACAAATTATTAATAATTACCAGCCGGATGTAGTGATAGTTTTGTTTGGAGCCAATGACCGTCAAAATATCATTGATTATCAAGGAAAAGGCTGGAAAATTATGACCAAAGAATGGCAAAAAGCTTATCAAGAAAGAGTTGAAAAATATGCCAATTTACTTGATTCGTCATCCGTGAGAAAAGTTTATTGGGTCGGTCAATCGATGCCTAACAAATTTTCGTATCTCAAAGCTTTTCCCATCATGAACAATATTTATAAAACTGCCAGCAAATCTTCATCCAAAATCGAATTTATTTCTACTTGGGACACTTTTGCACAAGGAGGAAAATTTGTTCCAGTAGTTGCTAATAAATCGGGTAAGCGAGGCTATGTGAAAAATAATGACGGCTTGCACTTTACATCCCACGGAGCTCAAATTATCAGCGACTTAATCGTTGACCAAATGGTGAGCGACAAAATCTTAAAAGCTCAGACAAAGAAATGACGATAGTAGGTTGGTTTTCGGGACTCAACTCAACCAAAACTTTTGACATTTCACCGATCAATGCAAAATAATATATTTAGTTCTGGACGCACATTGGTCTTGATAAACTAGGTTTATCGGGAAAATCTAGGATTGAGTTATAATAAATTTACTCGGTAAACCAGGTTTCAAATTCCCTATGCGTCCAGGACTAATATTGACAAAAAGCCACAGTAAATGTAATGCTGAATTCAGCATCCAACAACGGCCTCCATATCTAGCAATTGTCATGGCGACAAATTATGACGAGCAATCTGTGGAAACTCGATCGCACTAACATCCCTGAGTCAATGGGGTGCAGCGGCACAGCACTAATCTTTCTTCTCACTAAATATACTCAACCTTGGCAAAGAATAAACCTAGTTGAAAAATTCCTGCAACAGTGCGGGATCGAGCCTTTTGCTGAAGTTTTGGGCGTACCTAACAGCGGAATATTCAGAGAAAATATACCCACATCCGTCAGAAAACCGCATCCGAATTTGCTGTTTCGCGCTTTGGCAATTCAGGCATTGGGGAAGGTGCGAGAGGGGCTGATATCAAGTGAGAGAAAGGCTAGAGCAAGTAATTTTAGCAAAAATCTGCTGGCGGCGTTAGAACAGGAAGCACGAGGGGGAGCGAATCCTTTAATTCGGTGGTCTGCGGCTGTTAGTATTAAGTCAATTTGGTCGAATGAAGCAGGGCAAGGGCAAGGCAAGGAAGGTGGTGTAAATCTCACAATCAATGCATGGGAAATTGAGCGGCAGGTTGTAGAAGAGCAAATTCAACTATTAGCAAGCAACAAATTTGCTTTGGACGACAGCAGCAGAAATGACAGCGGTAAGGAATATGAGAATTGTCTCGATTTTTGGGTGTACGGCCCTAGCTGGCTGCTGCCTAGCCTGCAAATGGATTGCGAGGAATATCTGTTTTGGATCGATCGAGTATTTGCGGCGATCGCACTTAGGGGCCCGTACAAATTGAGTGCCGAAAACGATGCAGCGGTAACAAACTTTTTGGAAGTTGCAGAAAATAATTTTAATGACTTGGAATTCTCCAAAATACTTGCCAAAATTTTTGAGTTCCTGCACCACCCGGAAGCGAGAGTTAAAAATCTAGCTACAATTATTTTAGAACCTTACAAAGACCAGCTAGACCGAAAATCGGCGCAGATTATGACAGCGCTTGTATATAAATTTAATGTAAAATATCAGCCCTTAGAATCTCTGACTCTTCCTGAAATTGAGGAGTACAAAGCGTCACTATATTTCGGTAAAATGGAAATTGACGACTTGTATGGTGAGGCTTTGTCGCTGTGCGGCGATCGGGATGTCGAACTCGCAAGTTTATTGTCAGCTAAACAAAGGGAATCCCAAAATACTCTAGAGGAGCATATCAACAATCTCAGCAAGTTAGTTAAGTCAATCATAAATTGCCAGAGCTTGTTAGATGCTAATAGAGAACTTTTGTATTTGACTGTAGATCGGCTGGAAAAATGGGATTACACTCTCGACAATAAACTGGCGGCGCACCGCCAAAAAATCCAAAACCTGAGCTTGGATAAAAGTACCTCCGAGCAGTGCATAAACCTCGACAATGAACTCAATTATATCAGAGATGCTTTGCAGTATACTGTGTATGAAATCACCTCAAATATTAATAGCCAAATTAGAGAGTTAGAACTTTCTGCGTCCAAAAATAGCAAGACTGCAACAGATATGTTTAAGTGGACGTGGCTATTATTCAGGGTGGGGTTTTCAGTAGGGCTGTTTTTGTATTTATCGGATTTAGTGATTAACTGGATATTCGGGGTCAGCTACACAAGGGAATTTCTAGTTTATTGGACTATTTTATTTAGTGTAATGGTGGTATTTTTGTTAGTATTAGCTGTGTTTTTTTCGGCGCTCGCTGCTTTAGACCAGCGCCGAGAATCTAAATTAATTCCTCAATTTGATAGCTTAAGCCAAATAGGGAGCAGTTTTTCTGTATTGTGGCAAAAAATTTATTTGCAACAGTTTGTCCCGTCGGTGCGATCGAATCAGTAGGGTGCGTCAGAACCAGAGTTTCAACTTAACTCAAAAAGTTTGTTTCTGACGCACCCTACCAGGACTAGGAGGAGGAACTCTAAGATGCGGTTGTTGCTGCTACTTTCTGGGTGTTGCTACCTTGATTTGCCAGTTGAATTAATTCAACTTTATATCCATCTGGATCTTGCACAAAAGCGATGACTGTTGAACCGTGCTTCATCGGGCCGGGTTCGCGACTAACTTTACCACCGCGAGCTTTAATTTCTTCGCAAGTACCGTAAATGTCGTCAACGCCGATCGCAATATGACCGTAAGCATCCCCCAAATTGTACTCTGTGACGCCCCAGTTGTATGTTAACTCCAAAACTGTAGTGTCTGATTCGTCGCCGTAGCCAACAAAAGCCAGAGTAAATTTACCCTCTGGATACTCTTTTTGCCGCAGTAATTTCATCCCCAGAACCTCGGTGTAAAATTTGAGGGACTCTTCCAGGTTGCCGACTCGGAGCATCGTGTGTAGTAGTTGCATTTAGCTCACTCCAAATTTTTTAAGCTTCCTCAATTTTAGCGATATCTTGCTGGAAAAAACCGCCTCGGCAAAGTTTACCTGGTTTTAGCTGGCTTTTTACTGAACAAAAACCACCATAATTCTAAACCAATTAAGGTCAATCCGCCTGCTGTTACGCCTATTTTTAAACTTAACGGCTGTTCGATATGCCGAAATTTAGCGGTTGAATTTGCAGGAGGGATTGATATTTGATTCCCTCGAACTCCCGATGCAATTCCGAGCATAATTCCTAAACTTCCGAGGCTTCCTAAGATTTGACGTTGGTTCAACATTTTTAATTAAAATTTATCCTAGTTTAGGCAAGAGATTTTGGTTAATAAATCGAGGTATTGTGCGCCTTGGCTACCAGGAATTTTAGGGAAACTCCTAATTTAGCCACTAGATTTGGCGTGAAAATTCCGCAACCGCAAAGCATTAGTAAGTACAGAGACTGAACTAAAAGCCATTGCTGCACCGGCAATAATTGGATTTAGCAGCCAGCCAAAAATGGGGTACAAAATACCAGCGGCAATCGGTATGCCAGCGATGTTATAAATAAACGCAAAAAACAGATTTTCGCGAATATTTCGCATGGTGGCGCGGGAAAGTTTAATTGCTGTAACTATGCCTTGCAAATCTCCTGAAATTAAGGTAATGTCGCTGGCTGCGATCGCCACATCTGTGCCGGTGCCGATCGCAATTCCCACGTCTGCTAAGGCCAAAGCCGGTGCATCATTAATCCCGTCTCCCACCATCGCGACAATTTTTCCTTCCCCTTGCAGGGCTTGAATTTGAGCTGCTTTTTGGTCGGGTCTAACTTCGGCAAAAATGCGCGTAATGCCCACGGATTGGGCGATCGACTCCGCAGTAGCGCGATTATCCCCCGTCAGCATCGCCACCTCCAAACCCAGTTTTTGAAGTGCTTTCACCGCCTGCGCTGACGACGGTTTGAGAGCATCCGCAATGCCCAGAATTGCCTCTATTTTGCCTTCTACAGCCATCCAAACAACCGTTTTGCTCGCAGCTTCCAAAGCTCTCGCGCGCAGTTCCAGATATTCAGTATCGCAGCCGAGTTCCTGCATCCACCTCACCGTTCCCAGGGCGATCGACTTTCCGCCTACAACCCCGCGAACACCACTCCCCGCGATCGCCTCAAAATCCTTAACATCCGTCAAATTCACCTCTTGAGATTGAGCGTACCTCACAACAGCTTCCCCCAAAGGATGCTCCGAATTTCGTTCTACAGACGCCGCCAATTGCAGCAACTTTAACTCATTGCTGTTCGCCGTTCCTTTAATGGTCACAAAATCAGTGACAGTCGGCTTACCTTCGGTGAGAGTTCCAGTTTTATCTAATACGATAATTTGGATTTGGTGAGCCAATTCTAAACTCTCTGCTCCTTTAATTAAAATCCCATTTTCTGCACCTTTCCCAGTTCCCACCATCACAGCAGTCGGAGTCGCCAAAC
This sequence comes from Microcoleus sp. B9-D4, assembly GCF_036705105.1. NCBI lineage: Bacteria > Bacillati > Cyanobacteriota > Cyanophyceae > Oscillatoriales > Microcoleaceae > Microcoleus > Microcoleus sp. B9-D4. The sequence continues at coordinate 32,589 of NZ_JAUBTS010000038.1, read as the reverse complement.
CCAAAGCGCAGGGACAGGCAATAATCAGCACTTCCACCATTGTTACGGTTGCCAAAGTGATATTTCCAGTCGCGTTAAACCAGATAATAAAAGTAGCTAAAGCGATGGCAATTACTGCGGGAACAAACCAACCAGTTACTTGGTCTGCTAACTTTTGAATCGGTGCTTTTGAACCCTGTGCGTCCTGCACCATCTTGACAATTTGAGCTAAAAATGTATCTTTGCCAACTCTGGTCGCCCGAAACTTGAAGCTGCCAGTTTTGTTAATTGTGGCTCCGATAACTTCGTCGCCAAGCTGCTTTTTGACAGCCAAACTTTCTCCCGTAACCATTGCTTCGTCTACCGTCGAAGCCCCTTCAATAACATCTCCGTCTACGGGGATTTGCTCCCCCGGCCGCACCTGCACGATGTCGCCAATTTCCACTTGGGCGATCGGCACTTCCAACTCTTCCCCGTTGCGAATTATCCGAGCAGTTTTTGCTTGCAAACCCATGAGTTTGCGAATGGCCTCCGAAGTCTCTCCCTTCGCCCGATTTTCTAGGGTTTTCCCCAACAAAATTAAGGCGATAACGCTAGCGGCTACTTCGTAGTAAACACTAGGAGTCAAACCTTGGGCCGTGAATAAACCGGGAAAAACTGTCACAAATACAGAATAAAAGTAAGCAGCACTCGTACCCAAAGCAATCAGGGTATCCATTGTTGCTACCCGCCGTTTTAGGGATTTCCAAGCTCCTACATAAAACGATTTGCCGCACCAGAATTGTACGGGTGATGTCAGGACTAATTGCAACCAATAATTGTGCAGCCATGCGGGAATAAATGGCAGGTGCAAGCCGGTCATCGCTGGAATAGAGCCCACAACTAGCAGGATGCTGATGATACCTGCTGTCCAGAGTTTCCGCTGCAAGGTTTGATATTCCGATTTGCGATCGGCTTGTTCGGAATCATCCTCTGGCGCAGCCATTTCTTGAAGCGGCAAAGCTTGGTATCCCGCATCATCAACCGCCGATTGAATTGTTTCTAAGTTGGTTTGCTTGGAGTCGTATTGGATGGTTGCTTGTTCCATCCCAAAATTTACCTGACACTCAATTACGCCGGGAACAGATTGAATTGCTTGTTCGATAGAGGAAGCACAAGAAGCACAACTCATGCCCCGCAGTGTAAGTGTGAGATTGTCCATAGATGCCCTCCTAACTTATAAAGTTACCTTCTGTCTTCAAATGACCTCGCCTAAAAACGGATAACGGGCGACGTACTCCTGTCGTGGAGAATCAAAAATTTTAGACTCTTGTTAAATCTCCCAGATTCAAAGCTGCAAGTAAATCTAAAATCTAAAATCTAAAATCTAAAATTGACTTGTTGGATAGCCAGCAGATGCGATCGCTTTCCTAACTTCACTTTCTGACTTAGCGGTTTGAATCGTGACCAATTTTGTCTTGAGATCCGCCTCAACCGTTGAGGCTGAGTCAATAGCTTGGACTGCTTTTGTGATTGTAGTCGCACAAGCAGAACAAGCCATATTAGGCACTTTTAGCTGTAATGTCATAATTTGAACCTCAGCAGAAACTACTCTGCTCAATCAATGAATTAACTTTATTGTAAAGTCTCCAGTAGACTGGAGAGTCAAGGGGAATTGCAAAATAAATCAGGAATTATGAAAAAAGTAGTTTGACACGCTACCGATATGGGTAAGGCGCGCACTGTGTACCCTACATAATTCGGTTGTGAGTCCTGTAAATCTTAACTTTGAGTGCGATCGACAGCACAGCAATAATTCTTTACAAGTTTGCCACAAAAATTTCATCCTAATTTCATTTATATGTGAAAAGCTGAAAATAAATGGCCATTTTAAGGATATAAGCTCTATGAAACCAATTTCATTGAAAACAGGCTTTGCAGCGCTGATGTTGACCGCCACAGCCGCTTTTACCAGTGGAGTGCTTGCAGCTTGTTCAAATGCCCCTTCCAGTGAAACTCCCGCCCCAAATGTTAAGGCTGCAACCGAAGCAAACAACAAGCAAGACGTGGTACAAGGCGGTGGCATGGGTGGCATGAATCATGGCATGAATCATGGCATGAATCACGATATGTCAATGGATTTAGGCCCTGCTGATGCCGACTACGATTTGCGGTTTATTGATGGCATGACAGTACACCATCAAGGTGCTGTAAAAATGGCTCAAGATGTGCTTAAACAATCCAAACGCCCGGAAATGAAAAAACTTGCCACTGATATAATTGCTGCTCAAAACCGCGAAATAAATCAAATGAAAGAGTGGCGAAAAACTTGGTATCCCAAAGCCAGCAGTACGCCGATGGCTTATCACGCTCCAATGGGTCACATGATGGCCATGACTCCCGAACAAATGCAAAGCATGATGATGAGCATGGATTTAGGGGCCGCTGACGACCAATTTGACTTGCGATTTATCAATGCGATGATTCCTCACCACGAAGGAGCTTTAGTGATGGCCCAAGATGCTTTGAAGAAGTCAAAACGCCCGGAAATGAAGAAATTGTCTCAAGAAATTCTGACTTCGCAAAAGCAAGAAATTGAGCAAATGAAACAGTGGCGGCAAGCTTGGTACAAAAAGTAATTTAGCTCACCTCAACAAAACGTGACCCAAATCACGAAAATGAGTGACCTTAATCACGGTAGCTGGATAGTTAAGAAAATACTTGGTTCACAAAAGCAAGAAATTGAGCAAATGAAAAAGTGCCGACAACCTTGGTAGACAAAGTAATGTAGCTCGACTGTGGCTGTCAGCAGTTGTCTGACTCCACCTCAGTTTCCTGAAAGTACCTACACATACTGTAGATAATGGAGCCTCCCTACCTCTAAAGTAGTAGAAAGTTACGTAAAACTACTGTAGACAATTGCTCAGCTCTACCTCTAAAGTAGTAGGTAGGTCAGCAAAAAGCTATATAGAGGGGGTAGGTCATGATCTTGAACAGCTTGGAATTAACCACAACTTATAAATCAAATGCAGCCGTAGATGAGCTAGTGAGCGCATTGACCAACGAAATTGCAGCGCCAGCAGAGATAAAAAAACCGGAAAAAAATCTACAGCAAAATCGCTTGTCATTAGGCGAAACTTATCTTCATATTTTAGAATCTGGTGGGCATCTGGGCTGCTGAGGCGAAATTTCATCCTAATTTCATTTGACCCTGAAATACTAGGTTGAGTAGAGCATTCCTAGCTCTTGGTCATTGCTTAGCGGTCGCTTCTTGGAAAATGCTAATAAGTAACTTTACTTAATGGGTATCACTTACTTACCTTGGCAAAATACCAACTGCTAAACCTGTGGCACTCAACCTGATTTCAAGGACAATGCCAACGATGATATTCCACAAATATGCTCAATATCCGGCAATTATTAGCAGCTTTTCGGGAAGTTTGTTCAGCATAATTTTGCTAAGTTCTCCGGCCGCTGTTTTTGCCCACGCTGGCCACGGAAATGAATTTCACCATAGCGGCGAAACAACTCAAACTCCTACTGCTATTTCTGTCGATGCCGAAACAGCAAAACGGTTAGGAATTAAAATCTTCCCTGCCACGCGCCAGAGACTAGATATCGGCATTAAAACTACTGGAGAAATTGAAACTTTACCCAACCAAAAAGTAGAAGTAACGGCTCCTGTTGCTGGGAAAGTAGTAGAGTTGCTGGTTAAGCCTGGGGACAAAGTATCAAAAGGTCAACCGCTTGCGGTTTTATCAAGTTCAGAATTAGGACAATTGCGGGTTGAATCTCTCTCGAAACGTGCCGAAGCTGAGGCAGATTTGCAGCAAGCGGAAGGCGATCTCAAATTAGCACGAGAAAATTACGATCGCCAAAGTCAAATATCCGCAGCAGAAATCGCCCAAGCCCAAACCCAATTAACAGCGGTAACTAAGCAGTACCAGCGAGAACAAGAATTAGTAAACAAGCGTTCCGTGGTGCAAGCCGCTCAAGAAAACTATCAGCGTCAAGTTGAAATAGCGCAAGCCGAAATAGCGCGGGCCGAAACAGAATTAACTATTGCTAAAGAACAGTTCGATCGCGACAAAGAATTAGTGGCATCAGGAGCGATCGCGCGGCGCACAATGCTGGAATCGCAAGCCCACTTCGCAGAAGCAAAAGCCGCTGTTGCTAAGGCAAAAAGCCGTCCTGAAGTTATCAAAGCCGAAACCGAAATTAAACAAGCCGAAGTAGACCTGCCGATGCGGGAATTGCGGGAATCTCAAGGCCGAGTAGCAGAAGCAAAAGCTCAACTTACCAGAGCTCAGAGCCGTCGGGAAGTCCTAGAAGCCGAGAACCAGCTCAAACGCGGCAAAACTGCCGTCGAAGTCGCTCAGTCGCGCATTCGCTTGGCTGACGCAGCCTATCAAGCGCGACTCCAACAATTAGGAACTGTTGCCAACGATCGAGGACTCGTTACTGTAGTTGCTCCGATTTCGGGGACGGTAGCCGATCGCTTCATCACCCCAGGCGAGTCAGTAAACGCTGAAAAACCGTTGATGAGTCTGTTAAATGACAGCCGCGTTTTTGCCACAGCCAATATTTACGAAAAAGACCTGAATCAAGTAAAACAGGGTCAGGAAGTCAGGGTAAAAGTCGCTAATTTAGCCGATCGCACTTTCAAGGGAAAAATCGCCTTAATTGGGTCATCCGTGTCAGGAGAAACGCGGGTGGTGCCGGTGAAAGCAGAACTAGATAATATTAACGGTGAATTAAAGCCCGGACTGTTTGCTGAGTTGGAGATTTTAACAGACAAAACTGCCACAAATATTTTAGCAATTCCGAGTGCGGCGGTAGTGGATGTTAGCGGGAAAAAAACCGTTTACGTCCAAAATGGCAATGCTTATCAAGCGGTTGAAATTGAACTCGGTCAAACTGCGGGAGATTTAGTTGAAGTTAAGAGGGGTTTATTCGAGGGAGATTTGATAGTAACGCAGCGAGCACCTCAACTTTACGCACAATCTTTGCGGGGCGGCAGCAAGCCCTCAAAAGACGAGGAAAAGAAAGAGACATCTCCAAAGGTACCAGAGGTTAATTTTAATAATTTACCCGTGTCTTTATGGTGGGCGGGAATAGGGGGAGGAGTTGCGATCGCATCCCTGACTTTTGCAGCAGGGGTTTGGTGGGGAAATCGACGCGAAGAAAGTTCGGCAGCGGATTTTGTAACGGATGTAACGGATGTCAGGAAGAAAGCATAATACTGTAACTTTGTTAACTGTCAACTGTCAACTGTCAACTGTCAACTGTTTAAATGTTCAGCACTATTCTTAGATGAGTAATTAACCGCGGCTGGCTAGTTTCGCCTTATCCCAGTTGGCGAAAGTTCGGAGTAAGATAGAATTACCAATTACCAATTACCTAACTAAATGTTCAGGACTATTGTAGTTGCACATACTCACTGCGGAAGTCCTAAGATGTTTAAGAAAAGTATCTTTACTCAAATTCTCACCTCCTTCATCACTTTTGTACTGGTTGTTGCTTGCAGTCAAACCAATCAACCTACCACCACCACTAATACTCCGAGCAATACACCAGCAGCAGCTACACCCAATTTGGCCACTGCCCTTCCAATTGGAGCAGCATTCTCGCAAACCAGCAACTATGCTCTTTTAGCTCAGGAATCAGTGGCTGGTGCCAAAATTGCTGAGAAATATTTCAACGACAGGGGAGGTGTTAATGGTACTCCTATTAAACTGGTATTTCAAGACACTGGAGGAGATGAAGCAGGAGCCATCAACGCCTTCCAAACTCTAATTAATCAAGATCGAGTGGTTGGCATTGTGGGGCCATCGGCTTCTCAGCAGGCATTTAGTGCCAATCCAATCGCAGAACGAGCAAAAGTGCCAGTCATTGGCGCATCGAATACTGCCAAAGGGATTCCTGAGATTGGTGAGTATATTGCCCGTGTCTCTGCACCTATTTCGCTTGTAGCTCCCAATGCAGTAAAGGCAGCGCTTAAGCTTAATCCTAAGATTAAAAAAGTCGCTGTCTTTTATGCTCAAAATGATGCTTTCACGACATCGGAGACAGAAATTTTCCAGCAAGCGATTAAAAACCAAGGGCTGGATATCGTCACCGTCCAAAAGTTCCAAACTACTGACACGGACTTCCAAGCTCAAATTGGTAATGCACTCGCTCTCCAACCCGACTTAGTTGTTATTTCTGGATTGGCAGCCGATGGAGGTAACTCGATCCGGCAACTGCGGGAACTGGGTTATAAAAATACGATCGTTGGCGGCAATGGTTTGAACACGTCTAATATCTTCTCGGTGTGTCAAGCACTCTGCGATGGTATTATCATTGCTCAAGCCTATAGTCCCGAAGCCCCCGGCGAAATCAATGCTGCCTTCCGCGATGCTTATGTAAAGCAAAACAAGAAGGAACCACCGCAGTTTAGCGCTCAAGCCTTCACTGCCGTACAAGTATTCGTGGAAGCCTTGAAAGCTTTGGATAGTAAAACCAAACTCAGCGCGTTGTCATTGGCAGAGTTACGCACAAAGCTGAATCAGCAAATCCTAGCTGGAAAGTACAATACCCCTCTCGGTGAAATTGCCTTTACCCCTGAAGGTGAAGTTGTACAGAGCCAGTTTTACATTGCTCAAATCAAGATGGATGTAGATGGAAATAATGGCAAGTTCATCTTTTTGAAGTAAGTCAAAAGGGTGCATCCCAATTTTGCAAAATAGTTGATTAATTTACCTGCACCCAGAAAGGCTCTACGATCGCTATTCATCGAAAATATACGGCATAGGTTTTTTGCGCCCTTTGAATTGAGCGCGCATAATAACCCGTTCCGAGCGCTTTGGCGGTACTGGATTGTAGTCTATTTCGCCAATGCTTTCTAGAGTTTGTGAGTAGTGTTTTGGTGCTTGCATAATAACTATTGTAAACTGCTTTATCAAAAAGAGCAACGCAGGTTATATCATTTTATATTTTAGATTTTACATGACTTATGAATCCGGGTTGAAAGTTAAAATATTTCATCCTAATTTCATTTTTGGGAGTCAAGCTAAAGTGAATGGCTATTTAACACTTTTCAGCCAAGGAATGGCGGGTAAAGCTAGCGCAGCCGGAGCCTTTAATATCCGCTAAACTTTATTGTTAAATAGTCGATCGCCCAACGGTAGCCGGTAGTCATCACCTCTATAAAATCATAAAATGTTCAGCACTATTCTTAGATGGGTAATTAACCGCCGCTGGCTAGTTGTTATCGCCACCATTATTATTAGTCTTTGGACATTGTATATCATCCCCCAAATGTCCCTTGATGTCTTCCCTCCTTTTGCACCCCCGCAGGTGGAAATTCAGACGGAAGCACCGGGCCTCGCACCGGAAGAAATCGAGTCTTTGGTAACACTACCGATCGAAAGTGCAATTAACGGAACTCCTGGGGTAACAGCAGTGCGATCGTCTTCCGCTGTGGGCCTTTCTTTGGTTAAGGTAATCTTTGATTGGGGAACTGAAATTTATCAAGCGCGGCAGTTGATAACAGAACGGTTGCAGCAAGCTCAAAGCAAACTCCCTGCTGGGGTAGAAACACCGCAAATTTCTCCCACAACTTCTCCTGTCGGCACTGTTATTAGCTATGCTTTTACGTCAGAAACTACTCCTTTGATGGAAGTGCGCCGTCTGGTTGATTGGCAAGTCACAAATCGCCTTTTGGCAGTGACAGGCGTTGCTCAAGTGGTGGCTTACGGCGGCGAAGAAAGGCAGTATCAAGTATTAGTAGAAACTGCTAAGTTGAAAGCTTTTAATGTGTCGTTGCAGCAAGTAGCTGAAGCGGCGGCGGCTGCGAATGTTAACGCGCCGGGGGGATATTTAATTACGCCGGATCGAGAAACTTTAATCCGGGGGGTGGGGCGGATTGAGTCTGTGGAAGATTTGCAGCAATCGGCGATCGACTCTCGCCACGGAACACCCGTCAGAATTAGTGATGTGGCTGAGGTCAAGATTGGTGCTGCAATCAAGCGGGGCGATGGCAGTTTTAACGGCAAAAAAGCTGTGATTGTGATGGTAAACAGACAGCCAGTTGCTGATACTCCGACGGTAACTAAAGCGGTTGAGGCAGCAATGGCTGAGGTGCAGCAAGCTCTGCCAAAAGATATTAAAGTTACTGTGACTTTTCGACAGGAAGAATATATTAATTCCTCGGTGGAGAATGTGCGATCGGCTTTAGTTGAAGGCAGCATCATCGTCACCCTTATTCTCATCCCGTTTTTGATGAATTGGCGCACTCTGGCGGTTGTTTTGCTAGATTTCTTTCTGACTTGGCTGTTGGCGCTGCTGGCGATGTATTGGCTGGGGCTGGGGCTGAATACGATGACTTTGGGGGGTTTGTCGGTCGCGATCGGCACTGCGATCGACGATGCGATCGTCTATGCCGAAAATACCTACCGCAATTTGAGAGAAAATACGTCTTCTCTTCATCCTCGCCCGGTGATGGATGTGATTTTTGATGGCAGTCAGGAGGTGCGCGATTCGTTAATTGGAGCGACTGTTATTGGGATTGTTGTTTTTTCTCCAATTTTTACTTTGCCCGGTGTAGAAGGTCGAATTTTTACGCCGATGGGGATTACTTATCTGGTAGTTGTAGTGATTTCTAGTCTGGAATCGCTGTTAATATCTCCCGCCCTTTGTGCTATCTTATTGCCTAACAAACGTATGAGTGGTAAAGAACCTTGGTTGCCGAGATTTTGCAAGCGCATATATCATTTTTCGATAAATTTGTCAATGCGCTATTCGGGGATTATATTAGCTTTAGCTGCTGCTAGCATGGTGGCTGCATTAATTATCTTGCCTTCCTTTGGACGGGTGTTTTTGCCGGAGTTTCAGGAGCAAACTTTGGTGAATACTATTATGCTTTATCCGGGGGTGTCTTTGGAGACAACAGATAGCGCGGCTTTTGCTATTGAAGATGCTCTTAAGGATGATAGCAGGTTTCAATATGTGCAAGTGCGATCGGGCAGAGCTCCGGGAGATGCTGATGCTGCGGGAGTCAATTTAGCTCACATTGATATCGGTTTGAGCGAGGAGGGCATGGAACACAGGCCGAAAACTTTGGAGGCGTTGCGGCAGGAATTTGCTAAATTGCCGGGAGTTGCACCAAATATCGGCGGTTTTATTTCTCACCGGATGGATGAGGTTTTATCTGGTGTCAGAAGTCAGATTGCTGTCAAAATCTTTGGCCCGGATTTGGATCAGCTTCGCAGCATCGGTGCCAAAGTTGAAGAGCAAATGAAAACAGTTGAGGGAATTGTGGATTTGCAACTCGAACCGCAGGTGCCCGTGCCACAAATTCAAATTAAGTTTAACCGTCAAGCTGCGGGTAGATACGGTTTGAAAATCGGAGAGCTTTCTGAAATAATTGAGACAGCTTTAAACGGCAAAGTTGTTTCTCAAGTTTTGGAAGTGCAGCAAACTTTTGATTTAGTTGTTTGGTTGCAGCCTGAAGCTAGAAACAACCTAGAAACTATTCAGAATTTGCTGGTTGATACTCCAAGCGGTAACAAGATTCCCCTCGCCCAAGTTGCGACTGTTAAATACGGTACGGGGCCAAATACGATTAACCGCGAGAATGTTTCCCGCTTGATTGTGGCGGCGGCTAATGCTAAAGGTAGGGATTTGCGATCGGTTGTGAATGAAATTCAAGCTAAAGTCAAACGAGAGGTACAGTTGCCTTTTGGCTATTTTATCCAGTACGGCGGTCAATTTGAAGCCGAGCAAAGAGCTTCGCAAAATATTATGATATTTAGTGCGATCGCCTTTTTGGTAATTACAGTATTGATGTACTTGTCCGTCAAGTCAATTCCTTCAACTGCTATGATTATGATTAATTTGCCGATCGGCTTAGTGGGAGGAGTAATTGCGGTAGCTTTGACTGGTAGCATCATCTCTGTAGCTTCCCTGGTTGGCTTTGTCACATTATTCGGCGTTGCTACCCGTAACGGCTTGCTTTTAGTAGACAACTACAACACTAAATTTGCTGAAGGACTGCCTTTTAAGGAAGCAATTATTAAAGGCTCGATGGAACGGCTCAATGCCATCTTGATGACCGCTTTAACTTCAGCTTTGGGTTTAGCACCTTTAGTCTTTGAAGGTGGGGCGGGCAAGGAAATTTTGCAACCGCTGTCAGTCGTAGTTTTAGGAGGGTTATTTACTTCTACAGCCTTAACTTTGTTAGTGTTGCCAGCTTTGTATGCTCAATTTGGGCATTTTTTACGCCCTCAACAACCTCAGCCAGTTATTGAAGACGGGAAGGTAGTTAATGTGTGATATTTTCTACTTATTGTCAGTCAGCAAGGAGTCAAACAAATGAAATCGCTTAAGTCAAGTTTAATTGTTCTAGGTAGTGTTGGATTGCTGTTTTTGGGAGCTTGCAGTAAAGGCGACCAAGCAAACGATCCAAATACCACTCCAGCATCCCCTCCTGTCGCCTCTCAACCTGCGTCTTCGGCTCCCGCCGCTGCTCCTGCAACAGCAACTAAAGGGGGGCAAGTTGTAAAGTCTGGAGCTTACTATTTAGAGTTTGTACCGGAAAAAGAAGCTACCGGAACTCATTTAGATGTTTATTTGCAAAAAGGGGAGAAAAAGGAACCAGTTCCTAACGCCAAAGTGACGGCTCAAGTGCAGTTGCCGAATGGAAAGCAGCAAACCCTAGCTCTCAAGTATGATGCTGAGGGCAAACATTACGCTGTGGTGTTTCCCGGCAAAGATGCAGGAAGTTATCCCGTGAAAGTGACTGCGGATATTAACGGAGAAAAAGTTGACGGTCGTTTTACCTTCAATCAATAGATAGGTAATTTACTAATGCGCTCTAACTTATGGGCGCATTAGTTATTAGCAACAAACAACTGCCTCCTGCATTTCCATTAAAAAGCCGATCACGTTTCGATCGCACTTTATTTCCTATTTCGTTGCCTGAGTTTTTTTGAATGGGAAGAAAACTCTACCTGCCAGACTTTGGAAGTAGATGCCACCGACAGTACCTAAAAACATCAAATAGGCGATCGCCTGCACGACATAGAGCTTATCCGTGTATCCAAACAGCGCACTCAATAACAAACCGGGAAACTTTTCTTCGGGAAGCAGTTGCGAGGTATTCCAGACCATCGGCCCGAGAATGCAAGAGTGGATTTTAGTAAATCTTTCGTAATAGAAACACAATGCTGCTGATTCCCGATTTGTTTGCGATAAAATATTCATCGCGCTGTCAAAAATTCCCAAGGTAGATACCACTAAACCCGCTACAATAAATAGCAATAAAATGCCCATATATTTGAAAAACAGGCGGATATTAATTTTGATTCCCAATTTAAACAGCAGGACACCAAGTGCGGTGGCTGAGAGAAGGCCCGCCAAAGCGCCGATTGCCGGAATAATTCCTTGTTGAAATTTGGCAACCACAAACAAAACGGTTTCAAATCCTTCGCGTAACACGGCAATCAAAACTAAACTAAATACGCCCCAACCGGCATGAGAATTTTGCGTTAAGGCAGCACTCACAGCGCCTTCGACTTCGGCTTTCATAAATCGCGCTTGTTTGGTCATCCAAATCAGCATCCAGCTCAGCATTGCGATCGCCACAACCCCAAAGATTGCCTCTAGCAGCGACTCCATAATCGGTGCAAAAGGCTGATTGGATGCGGACAAAATTTGAATAGTCCAGCCGAAAAGTACACCTATCAAAGCACTGGCAATCAGTCCAACGCCAACACCGCCGAAAACCCAAGGACTTAAATAACTTTGTCCTGATTTTTTGAGGCAAGCTAGAACAATGCCGACAACTAAGGCGGCTTCGACTCCTTCGCGGAGGGTAATTACAAACGTGGGCAATGCTTCGCCAAAATTCATTTTTTTATGGTGGGAATGGGAGTGGTTAAGGAGCTAGGTAATTGGCAGATTATTTACCAATTACCGCTCTTGATGAAAGTGATGTTTTTAGGATGCTGGTTTGAGAACTTTTTGGCTGTCGCTTTCGATGGTTTTAACTAGCTGGTTGACTTGTTCGGTGGTTTTGACGGGGGCGGGGGGTGCGATCGCCGTTGGCCAATTTGTCTTCAGTTCAGTCATGTTGGCAACAATTGCTTTGTCAATTTCGGGGCTGGTTTTAGCCACTTGCTCGGCTATATCTTTGTACAGCATTTCCGCGTACATGACAAAACCCCGCGAATCTTGATATTCAATAATTGCGGAAATTTTGCCGTTAGCAACTGCCGCTCCGTATTCGGAATTAGCTGTATCTAGCAAGCCGTTAATCACTTGCAGCACGAATTTCGGATCTTTGCGCTGCGCTTCGGGAAGGGCGGCAATTGCTCCGTCAACTGCTTGCATTGATGTGTCAAATTCCGCATTCACTTGAGCCGGATCTTTTGCACCCGCTTTAACTAAATCCTGCAATTTAATTAAAGTAGTCTTAAATTCGGGAATTTTACGCTCGTTTAGCTGATCTTCCACATCGGCATAAATTTCTTCAACTGGATGCCCGATGTGCGGTTCGGCTTGGTCGGGTTTGCCTTGATCCAAGAGTTCTTTGGCTACTATAAGATGCCCTTTCATCAAGCCAAGTTTAGTCATGTAGTCTACATCTTTGGGCTCGCCTGTCAGCACCACATTTTCAATAGTTACCAAGTCTTTGATTTGGTCGAATTGGGCTTGAGTAATGACATTTTTAGAGACCAATTCTTCGACTTTCCCGTAAGGGCGGCTGGCTTGAATTTTGTTAGAAAGTGCCGGTACTCCTAACTTGGCTTCGAGTTTATCTAACTCTGAAAGAATGGCAGTATTGATGTTGATGCCGCCCTTGCCGCTGTGAGTCCCGCTGTGACCGCTTGTGGAGGCGGGACTGGCTGTGGCAACGGGTGAGGCGGTGCTGTCGGTGTTGCTGGCTGTGGGCGTGGAAACGCAACCGGTCAGAGCAACGAGGATGGCTGTAGCGGTTGCTGTAGGTAATAAACGATATCTTGCAACATTTGCAACAACCCTGCTACGGGCGGGCGAGACGCCCACCCCACAAGAAAAGTCATTGTTTGTGGAACAGGCATCTTGCCTGTTCTTGGGGATGCCCACCCCACAAGAAAAGTCATTGTTTGTGGAACAGGCATCTTGCCTGTTCTTAAGAATGGTGCAAGATGTGAGTAATAAACGAAAAGTTGATAACATGGCAGTTGCTAATTTTTACGTTATGTGCATTTGGACTCACAGGTTATTAAGAAATATTCTCAATTATTTGCGAGCTATTCATTCTACCTATTTGCGATCGAGCTTGTCAAATAATTTCATACTTTCTTTATTTGAATCGCCGCACCGTGGTAGCAGGATTTGGTTTAAGTGATGACTTCAAATACCCCCATGCAGCCTGCTTCGGCGATCGCATCTTGATGGGGATGAAACATAAATTTTCCAGCGTAGCCGTAGGTAAATTCTAAAATATGTCTTTCAGCTACTCCCATTGTAATTACATCGGTTCTTTCACTGGGAGTCAAAGTCATTCCTGTGCGATATACGTCAAAAAAGTTGGCGTGCAGGTGAAAAGTCACTGCCGGTTCGTACTCAATCAGGTTGAGAACGTAAAGCCGGATTAGCTGATTTCGGTAAATAGGGATCGGGTTGTTCATGTAATAATTTGGCAACCCGTTAAAAGCGTATAGTTCGTTTTTTTCGTCGTCGTTTACGTCGTATCCTCCCATGATTAACAAGATTTCATCGGCGGGAGGACGGGGTTTTGGCGGATCGATGATGAACATTCCATAGAGTCCTTTACCTATATGACGAGTTACAGGCTCAATATGGCAGTGATAAAGATGCACTCCGTAGGGATTGGCATCGAATTCATAAATAAATACCGAACCGTTTTTCACTGGTTTAACGCCATCCATTTCGCTGGTATGAACGCCGTGAAAGTGCAGCGAATGAGAATGTCCGGCTTTGTTATAAAAAATGACGCGGATACGATCGCCCTCAGTTGCCCTCAATGTCGGCCCCGGCACGCGATTGTTCACGTTCCAGGTGTTGAAGGTGACGGCGCTGTTAAGTTGGACGATCGAAGTATTAGCTTCCAGGCGAAATTCGCGTACCGTGCGCCCGTTTTCGCGCGTCACGGTGCCGTAATCAAAATCCCGCGCAATTTGCATCGGGTTGATATTGCTGACGGTGACTGCATCTGCGGGCATTGGCGGTACTCTCGCAACTGATGTCGGTTTGTGAGTCAAATTTTGCAATGCGATCGCGCCGCCCGCTACCCCAGCGCCAGCTATTCCTAGCTGTAGCAGTTGGCGGCGACTCCAGCGCCCCGGCTTTTTCATGGCGGGACGATCGGATAAATCTGTCATACTTATTTAAAAATATTCTCAAAAATTTGATTGCGTTTGAGTATAAGACATTTCTAGCTTGTTGTCAATAATTGTCAACTATCATCTTTTTCTGCGAAATTAGAAAATTTCATGCTGATTTCATCTCAGTATGTGAGGTTAGATGTTGGGGTAGATGCTGCCGATCGCTAACAATGTATAAGGATTTACCGCTATAAATTAGAGTTATGAGAGTTTTGCTAGTTGAAGATGAGCCAGATTTAGGGAAAGCGATCGAGCGAACCTTAAAGCAGGAAAAATATATAGTTGATTGGGCCCTAGATGGCAATGAAGCTTGGGAATATTTAGACAGCCAGTGGACGCAATACACCCTCGCTATTTTTGACTGGTTGCTACCAGGATTGTCAGGATTGGAACTGCTACGGAGATTGCGTGCTAAACATAGCGCCCTGCCCGTATTGATGCTGACAGCAAAAGACCGAATGGAAGATAAAGTTGCGGGACTAGATGCCGGGGCTGACGATTATTTAGTCAAGCCGTTCGGGATGGCGGAACTGTTAGCAAGGTTGAGGGCATTGCAGAGGCGATCACCCCAAATTCAGCCCCAACAGCTACAAATCGGAAATCTCGCCTTAGATTGCGGCAATCGCACAGCTTTTCATCTCAATCAAAACGGCACAAACCCGACAATTTCGCTGACTAACAAAGAATTTCAACTGTTAGAATATTTGATGAAACATCCGAATCAAATTGTCACCACCGACCAAATTCGGAATCAGATATGGGAAGCCAGTGCAGATACCTTTAGCAATGTAGTCGCCGCTCAAGTGCGCTTGCTGCGGCGCAAACTCGAATCAGTCGGCTGCGCGAATTTAATTGAAACCGTCCACGGCGTCGGATACCGGATGAGAAATTGAAAGAAACCCGGGGGACCGCCCCTATAGAAACAGAAACTCTGCGTCCTATGCGGTTCCCAAAAAAATATCATTCTCAACTACCAATTACCAACTACCAACTACCAACTACCAATTACCAATTACCAATTACCAATTACCAATTACCAATTACCAATTACCAATTACCAATTACCAATTACCAATTACCAAT
>NZ_JAUBTS010000038.1:0-17076 GCF_036705105.1 Microcoleus sp. B9-D4 | reverse complement strand
TATAAAATGTGAATCAAAATAAACTATTTAACCGAACTCGCTGGCAATTAGCCCTTTCCTACGCGGCAGTAATGGGTTTGATTTTAAGCTTGCTGGGATTTGGTGTATATAAGGCGATCGCCCACGCGCACTGGATCGCCATAGACCGCGAACTAGAATCGGTAGCGGGGACACTCCACGATAGCCTCGAAATCAAGTTGCAGCAGCCAGGACGCCTGGAACCAATCCTCAATGAACTTTTGCCAAATCTCCGCGTAATAGGAGTTAACGGCATTAAAGAAAAGTTGCCCGATCGCCATATTTTAAGCGCGCTCAACCAAAGCTATTACTATATCCGTTTATTTGACTCTTCAGGAAATTTGATTGCAACAGCAGGTGCTTATCCCGAAGCATTGCCGCCGACATTTAACTCGAAACACTGGCAAACACTCGCTGACAGGCAAGGCAATATTTATCACCAAATTTCTGTATCGCTGCACACTCAAACGCAGCAAGATTGGGGATATTTTCAAGTAGGGCGGAGTTTGCAAGACTTCAACAGTTATCTCAGTACAGTGAAATGGATGTTGAAATTGGGATTGCCGGCAGCGTTAATTTTGGTGGGTTTTTCTAGTTGGTGGCTGGCAGGATTGGCGATGAAACCTATTTATTCTTCTTACCGACAAATCCAACAGTTTACAGCGGATGCTGCCCACGAATTGCGGACGCCTTTAGCGGCATCTCAAGCAACTGTAGAATCGGCGCTGTTGATGCCACAATTAGATGAAAAAGAAGCGCGGGAAGTTTTGCGGACTGTCGATCGCCAAAACCGACGATTGACTCAGTTAGTGACTGATTTGTTGCTGTTGGCGCGGATGGACTCTCAACCAAAATCCGATCGCCCTCAGCTTTGTTGTTTAAACGACTTGGTGGGCGATTTGGTGGAGGAATGGGCGGCTTTGGCGAGATCCTCCGAGGTAGCGCTAACATCGGAAATCCGCGTACAGCAGCCGTTGAATGTTGTCGGCGATGCCGATCGACTTTACCGCCTGGTTGCTAATTTAATTGTCAATGCCATTCAATACACTCCGGCGGGCGGAAAAGTCACAGTTATCTTAGATTGCAGTCACCAGGAGGCGGTAATTCAGGTTCAAGATACCGGCATTGGGATAGCGGCGGCTGATTTAGCGCGGATATTCGATCGATTTTACCGAGTCAACAGCGATCGATCGCGCCATACAGGCGGTTCGGGACTCGGATTGGCGATCGCCCGCGCGATCGCCCGCGCGCACCGCGGCAGCCTCAGCGCCCGCAGCGAATTGGGTTTCGGCAGCATCTTTCTCCTGCGGTTGCCTTTGTGAGCTACTATGTGAGGGAAACCGAATCGTCTTTTTAGGGTAATCCCTTTTGCATCCGAGAGCGCGATCGCCGAAAATCATTAAGTAGTCATTAGTCAGCAGTCATTAGTCATAAGAGCGCCTAAAAACTAACAACTAATGACCAATGACCAATGACTACTGACCGTTAATTTGTAACAATTAGCCAGCGAAGAATTATGACAGTTTTAGAACAGGGAACAATCACAATCCATACCGAGAATATTTTCCCGATTATCAAGAAGTCGCTATACACCGACCATGAAGTCTTCTTGCGGGAACTAATCTCTAACGCCGTCGATGCCATTGCCAAACTCAAAATGGTTTCCCGTTCCGGCGAATACAGCGGCGACATGGGCGAACCGCAAATCAACATTGCTATTGACAAAGACAACAAAACCCTCTCAATTTCCGATAACGGCATCGGCATGACCGCCGATGAGGTAAAAAAATACATCAACCAAGTCGCTTTCTCCAGCGCAGAAGAATTTATTCAAAAATACCAAGGTAGTGGCGATGACGCAATCATTGGTCACTTCGGCTTAGGTTTCTACTCTTCTTTCATGGTGGCGAAGAAAGTAGACATTGATACTCTTTCTTACCAAGAAGGCTCCCAAGCAGTACACTGGTCTTGCGACGGTTCTCCCGCTTTTGAATTATCAGAATCCTCCCGCACGGAACGCGGCACTACTATTACTCTTACTCTCCAAGATGAAGAACAAGAATATGTAGAACCCAGTCGGATTAGGCAGTTAATCAAAACTTACTGCGATTTCATGCCCGTTCCCATCAAATTTGAGGGAGAGGAACTCAACAAGCACAAAGCAATTTGGCGGGAATCTGCCAGCAATTTGCAAAAAGAAGATTACTTAGAACTGTACCGCTACCTTTACCCGTTCCAAGACGAGCCGCTGCTGTGGGTACACCTGAATACAGATTATCCTTTTATTGTCAACGGCATTCTTTTCTTTCCCAAACTGCGGCCGGATGTCGATGTTACCCAAGGCAATATTAAGCTATTCTGCAACCAGGTTTTTGTCAGCGACCACTGCGAAGAAATTATCCCTAAATTCTTGATGCCACTGCGGGGAGTCATTGACAGTACCGACATTCCCCTGAACGTTTCTCGCAGTTCTTTGCAAAGCAATCGCACAGTCAGGAGAATCGCTGATTATATTGCGAAAAAAGTGGGCGATCGCCTGAAAGAACTCTACCGCGACGACCGTGACGAATACATCCGCTGCTGGCAAGATATCGGCACTTTTGTCAAGTTTGGAACTCTCAACGATGACAAGTTCAAAAAGCAAGTCGAAGATATTTTAATCTACCGCAGCACCTACGAACCAACAGCCGACAAGCCAGAAACTGCAACGCCCGAAGTTCAGGTGCAAACTGAGGAAGGAGATTTGTGGCAAGATGTCACTCCGAAGTCGGAAACTTCTACTTCGACGCAGCCTTACACGACTCTAAAAGAGTATTTGGAACGCAATCAAAAACGTCACGAAAATAGGGTGTTTTATTGTACAGATCCGGCGTCTCAAGCAACTTACGTTGCTATGCACAAAAGCCAAGGTTTAGAAGTGCTGTTTATGGATTCTTTCATCGACACGCACTTTATCAGTTTCTTGGAACGAGAACACTCAGATGTCAAATTCTCGCGGGTTGATTCCGATATCGACGAAACGCTAATTGACAAAGAGAAAGAAGCGGAAATTGTCGATCCGGCGACGAATAAAACTCGCAGCGAACAAGTTAAAGAAATGTTCCAAAAAGCTCTCAATAAGCCGAAAGTGAACATTCGCACAGAAGCTTTGAAGTCTGACTCTGCGGAGGCGACGCCACCTGCGATCGTACTTTTGCCGGAAGCTTTGCGCCGGATGCGGGATATGACGGCGCTTTTGCAGCAGCAAGCGGCCGAATTCCCCGAAGACCACGTGTTGCTGGTGAATACGTCTCACCCGCTGATTCAAAATCTGGCGAGTTTGAGTCAGGGTGCGATTATTCAAGGCGGCGGGGAGTCTCCGTCGGCTGAGTTGGCGAGTATGATTTGTCACCACGTTTACGACTTGGCTTTGATGGCCCAGAAGGGTTTCGATGCTGAAGGGATGAAGGATTTTGTCGAGCGATCAAATCAAGTCTTGACAAAATTGACTGAACATGCAATGTAATTACCCCCCAACCCCCCCCAAGCTTCGGGGGGGAGTAAGAGTCTATTTCTATTGGTAAAGGGATAAGTCAAGCCTTCTTTCTTCTTCCTTCTTCCTTCTTCCTTCGGGTATAATAAAAGGCTGCACGCAAAAAACGGTAATCTGGAGAGCAATATGTCACGGAAATGTCAGCTAACGGGGAAGAAGGCTAATAACGGTTTTGCAGTTTCTCACTCGCACCACCGCACTCACAAGTTGCAAGAGGCAAATTTGCAGTGGAAGCGGGTTTGGTGGCAGCAGGAGAAGCGCTGGGTAAAATTGCACCTTTCTACAAAGGCGATTAAAACCTTGCAAAACAAGGGTTTGGAAATCATGGCGAAGGAAGCTGGAATTAACCTGTACAAGCTTTAAAAAACTTGGCTAGCGTAAAAGTAAGGGCGATCGCACGCTTGAGAGTGCGATCGCCCTTACTTTTAGAGAAAAACCTTTACTAGAGCAATTTTCGGCATTTCAGTAAATAAGTAGTCATCTCGCCTTTGCCTTTAACTTCGATCGCGCCGCGGTTTTCAAAGAAATACTTTTCTCGCAATTCCTGATAAGTTGTTTCTGTTACCTGAATACTCCCTGGCTTGCCGTGAGATTCCATGCGGGAAGCAGTGTTAACGGTGTCTCCCCATAAATCGTAAATAAATTTTTTAATTCCAATGACTCCGGCAACAACCGGGCCGCTATTGATGCCGATTCTGATGCTTAAATCTTGATTGTGGATATTGCTGAAGTCAGTAATTGCCTGCAGCATATCGATCGCCATTTCTGCGATCGCTTCTGCGTGATCCGGGCGAGGAATTGGCAGCCCTCCTACTACCATGTAAGCGTCGCCAATCGTCTTAATTTTTTCCAAACCGTGCCTTTCTGCTAGGTTGTCGAAGGTCGAAAAGATGTCATTCAGCAAGGCTACTAATTGTGTTGGAGAAACTCGCGAGCTCAATTGAGTAAAGCCTACTATGTCCGCAAATAAGACAGTAACGTCAGCAAAGGTGTCTGCGATCGTACTGTCTCCTCGCTTCAACCGATTTGCTATTTCTTCAGGCAAAATATTCAACAACAAGCGTTCTGATTGTTCCTGTTGAACTTGCAGTGCACTTAAAGTATCATTCAGAGCATTAGTTCGTTCTTCCACTCTAAATTCTAACTCTTCATTCAGCTTGTAAAGAGCCATTTCAGCCCGCCTGCGGTCTGTGATATCCGTACCTATTGCCAGCATTCCCACGAAGTTTCCTGCTGCGTCAAACAGCGGTTTATTTGCCCAGGATACCCAAACGCGATCGCCGCTGCGCCGGATGCTTTCATTTTCATTTCGCGTGTATTGTTCTGGGTTTTGCAAAATATCTCTCACCTTTGCTGCCAAGTCATTTCCTGTTGTATCTGTCTGGGGAATAATTGTTCCCACGGCGTTTTTGCCAATTATTTCTTTTTCATCGTAACCAAAAAAGTTTTGTGCAAATTCGTTAAAAAAAGTAATATTTCCTTCCGTATCTACTTTTAAAATAATGCTGTTAGCATTTTCAACTAATTCCCGATACTTAGTTTCGCTTTGGCGCAGCGAATCCTCTGCTGATGCGCGTTCGGCTACAGTGGCGGCCAACAGCAGCGATGTAACTACAATTACGCTCATAAAAGCCTGCAAAAATAAGATTGCCTGATTTATATTTTCCGCTTTGGCAAGAAAAGGGCCGCCTCCCTGAGAACCGCCCCAAATGGCGATACTGGATACAATGAAAGATGCTAAAATACCCCCGCCCTGACCGAATTGAATGGTTGCCCAAATTACTAAGGGAAATGGCAAGTATTCGAGAGGATAACCGGAGAGATTACTTTCACTTTTTGAGTTGTAGACTAGCCAACTGACTGTTACTAATAACAGCAGGCCTATTCCGGCACCGATGCGATTTACAATTGTTTTATAACCTGTATTTGGTGAAGGGCTGGGCGCTTGTTTGTGGTTGTATATAATCAACAGCAGGGGAGTAAAAATTAAAACTCCTAATGTATCTCCTAGATACCAATTCCATCTAACGTGCCAATATTCGCTCCAGTCAACTAAACCAGTTACACAGAAGCGTAGCGTGCCGAGAGTGCAGTTGATTTGAGTGGCAACTACAGCACCGCTGACAACTAAATTGACTACATCTATCAGCCGATCGAGTGACGGGCGAAACTTGAGTTTCTGCAACAAAGTAAATGCACACAAAGCTTGTAAACAACCGCAAAAAGCACTAATTATTGCACTTATTATGGAGATATTGAGATTAATAGTCTCGTAAAAAAATACGCCTAAAGCTATTCCCGGCCACACCTGCCGCCCGAACAATAAAAGTGCAGCTTGTGCAATTCCTGCGGGTGGCCAGACGCACGTACCTAATTTATTTACGCCGGGGATTGAAACTGCTATTTTTGCTCCCAAAGCGTAAGCAAAAGCAATGGCAGCTATTTTTGCTAAGTATTGCCAAGTTCTAGATTGAGGAAATCGCAGAAACTGATTTTTTTTGGGAATCATACTGAGTGTTATATTTTTAACTAACTATAGCAACCGCGCCCGAAGATTAGGAAATGCTTAATTCTGAAACATGACTTCTTATATTACTTCTTCCTTCTTCATTCTTCCTGATGCTATAACTTGATGCCTGTAAGAAAATAAGTGTTCATCTCGCCTTTGCCTTTAACTTCGATCGCGCCGCGACTTTCAAATACATACTTGTCCTGCAATATATCATAAATTGCAGACGTGACTTGAATGCACCCCGGCAAGCCGTGGGATTCCATGCGGGAAGCGGTGTTAACGGTGTCTCCCCATAAATCGTAAATAAATTTTTTAATACCGATTACTCCGGCGACGACAGGGCCGGTGTTAATCCCAATTCTGATGCTAAAATCTTGATTGTGGAGATTGCTGAAGTCAGTAATTGCCTGCTGCATATCGAGGGCCATTTGTGCGATCGCCTCTGCATGATCGCTGCGGGGCATGGGCAGCCCTCCTACTACCATGTAGGCGTCGCCAATAGTCTTAATTTTTTCCAATCCGTGCTTTTCTGCTAGGCGATCGAATGTGGAAAAAATATCGTTAAGCAAGGAAACTAATTCCGACGGAGAAATTTGGGAACTAATTTGGGTAAAACCGACTATATCTGCAAACAATACTGTTACTTCGGAAAAAGTATCGGCGATGATGCTTTGGTCTTGTTTGAGTCTTTCGGCGATCGGTTGCGGTAAAACGTTGAGTAGGAGACGGTCAGATTTTTCTTGTTCTAAGCGCAAAGCGGCCTCAGCTTGTTTGCGAGTTGTGATATCTTGAACAGTACCTTCGTAATAAAGCAAATTTCCGTAGGAATCGCGCACGGTATAAGTATTTTCGGAAATCCAAATTATGCTGCCATCTCGGCGGTAAATTTGAGATTCAAAATCCGATACTTTGCCTTGTTCTTCTATTAAGCGGACAACTTCGGCGCGGCGTTCGGGGTCAACATAAAGTTGTTGGCTAATATCAGTTAATGTGCCGACCAATTCCTCGCGCGAACTGTAACCGTAAATGCGAAGCAAAGCAGGATTGGCGCTGAGATATTCCCCATCTGGGGTAGTTTGAAAAATGCCGACTATCGCATTTTCAAAGATGCTGCGGTATTTTTCTTCAGCTTGCCGCAGTGCTTCTTCAGCCCGCTGGCGTTCTCGCGCTTCCATTGCGAAAGTTACAGAGTCTGCTAGAGAAACAGCGAAACTTTGTTCTTCAATCGTCCAATAGCGGAGCCTTCCTACGTGTTCTAAACAGAGAACTCCTGCTGTTTCTCCGCCTATTTGAATCGGCGTATCTAGCATAGAAGTGATGCCGAGCGGAATTAGGTAAGATTGGGTAAATTCTCGGGTTCTAAAATCGTTTTGTGCGTCAAAGGCAGCAATTGCGCGTTCTTCTCGCAGTGCTTGAAAATAGACAGGATAATCTGCTGCTGCTAATTCCAAACCGTCTGAGTGTTGGTTGAGAGTGCGATCGAACAAATCCAGGCACTCGATCTTGGATTTAGTGCGATCGTACAGCCAGACGCTCGATCGGGTAACTTCCAGAGTACGGCTAGCAGTTTCAGTTATTTCTTGAAGCGCTTTTGTTAAGTCGCCTTGATTCAGCGCTTTATTTTTGGCTAAATCAATTAATGCCCATTTCTGTTTCTGTAGCTGAAGTTCGCTTTGTTTCAGGGCATTTGTCCGCTCTTCAACTCGGATTTCCAGCTTTTCATTGAGCTTCTGCAACGCTATTTCAGCTTTTCGGCGATCGGTGATATCGGTGCCGATGCAGAGGATGCCCAAAAGTTTTCCCGCTGCATCAACCAGCGGTTTATTTGCCCAAGATACCCAAACGCGATCGCCACTGCGCCGCATATTTTCATTTTCATAGCTGGTAAAGCGAGCGGGATTTTGTAAAATTTGACTATAAACCAACTCTAAGTTATTTCCTGCACAGTCCGTCCGTGGAATAATGGTGCCCAAGGCATTTTTTCCCAGAATTTCTTCCTCCTTGTAACCAAAGAAATTTTCTGCAAATTCGTTAAAAAAAGTAATATTGCCGTCTGCGTCCAATTTCAGAATAATGCTGTTAGCATTTTCCACCAATTCTCGATATTTAATTTCGCTCTGTCGTAAAGAATACTCCGCTGCTGTCCGTTCAGCTACCGTCGCTGCCAATAACAGCGAGGTAATTGTAACTACAGCCATAAAAGCTTGCAAAAATAAGATAGCCTGATTAATATTGTCGGCTTTGGCTGTGAAGGGCCCCCCTCCATGAGAACTGCCAAAAATTGCGATTATTGAGACAATAAACGATGCTAGAACAGCGGCTCGCTGACCGAATTTGAGCGCCGCCCACATTATCAAAGGAAAGGGCAAATATTCCAGGGGATAACGAGCAATATAAGCTTGATGTTTAGATTCAAAAACCAGCCAGCTCACCCCAATTAATAATATTAACCATACTCCCCGCTCAAGTAAATAATTTTTCTTGGTCTCTGTTTGTATTTTTAAATTATCGGCGGTTACTTGAGGACGAGTTAATATTAAAATTAATGGAGTTATAATTAAAACTCCCATTGTGTCTCCCAACCACCAATTCCATCGAGTAGACCAATATTCGCTCCACTCTATTTTGCCAGCTAAATATAGAGAAAATGCGCCAATAGTGCAACTGATTTGAGTAGCAATTAGACCGCCAAACAAAATTAAATTAATTACATCTTTCAATCGCTCGATAGAGGGACGAAACCGGAACCAGCCCAGGGCAGTTACTGCAAAAACAGCTTGCAGAATCGCCCCGGCGTTTCCTCCCAGCCAAACCACGAATATCTGTTCATTTGGGTTAACCAAATTGAGCAAAAAGGTACCCAAAACTATGGCAGGCCAGACTTTACTCCCAAACAATAAAAGTCCAGCTTGTGCAATTCCTGCGGGTGGCCACACCGAGGCGGCAAAGGGACTAACACCTTGAATTGAAATTGCTAGCCTCGCTCCCACGGCGTAAGCGACAGCAACGACAGTTACTTGGGCTAAGTACCGCCCAATTCGGGATTGAGGGAATCGCAGAAACTGATTTAGGTTCAGATTCATACCGAGTTTTAAGTTTTAGGGAATTTCACATCTCAAGGAAGAGGGAAGAAGGAAGAAGGAAGAAGGAAGAAGGAAGAAGGAAGAGGGCAGGGCTGTTTCATTCTCACCAAAAACATCATTTTGTAGGGGTAGTGCCCCCGTGCCTACCCCCTCTACCAACGATCGAATGGGTGTTTCAGCAATCGGGGCAACCACGGGGGGATTGCCCCTACAAAGAATGGAAAAGCCCTGGGGAAGAGGGGGGAGAATCTCATATTTATAAAAACACTTCTTCTGGCTCCTTCTTTCTGACTCTTTCCTCCTGTCTCCTGCCTCCCAACTCCAATTTCTAGCTGGGCTGAAAAAGTGAGATGCTCCCAAGAGGCTCGCAATGTAGGGTGTACACCGGGCACATTGCGAGCCTAAATGTAGGTGCGCGGTGCGCGCACCTTACCAATTAAAAAGGGTTAGTTGATGGCGGCTTCAATCCACTGTTTTAAAGTAGAATTTACTTCATCAATGAGAATTTCATGGGATTTGTGAGTTGCTCTTTCCACAACTTCAACTTTGCCTGCTTTCAGAGAACGACCCGGAACAATGCGATAGGGAATGCCGATTAAATCAGCATCTTTGAATTTAACTCCGGCTCGTTCGTCGCGGTCATCTAGTAGGGTTTCAATGCCAGATTGGTTGAGTTCTGCATAGAGTTTTTCGGCGACTTCTACTTGTTGGGCGTCGGAAATATTGGGGATGCTAATGATGGCGTGATACGGGGCGATCGCCACTGGCCAAATTATCCCATCTTTGTCGTAGGATTGTTCTACGGCCGATTGAGCTAGCCGCGACACGCCGACGCCGTAGCAGCCCATCACAAAGGGCATTTCTTCGCCTTGTTCGCTGGTGTAGGTAGCGCCCATTGCTTGGGAGTATTTGGTTCCTAATTGGAAGATGTGGCCGACTTCGATGCCTCTGGCGCTTTGCAAGGTTTGTTCGGGGTTGTGCACTGCCCGATCGCCCTTTTTAGCTGTTCTGACACCTACAACCGTTGCTGGTAGCGGAAATTCTTTATCCCAATTAGCCCCGACAACGTGGTATCCTGATTCGTTTGAACCAGTGACAAAGTTTGTCAGGTCAACTGCAGTGCGATCGACCAAACGCAAAAACTTAGAGTTTACCTCCTTGCTCCCAGCGATATAATCATCAGCAACATCGGGAGCCATATAACCCAGAGGTAAAGATTTAGCAGCCCATTTCCGCTGAGCTTCCGCATCGGGAATCGTCAAAAATAAAACAGTTTTAGCTTGATAATTGCCCGCTAACTTCGTCAACTCATTCAGCAACTTTACCTGATTCACATCTTGGTCGCCGCGAATGCTTACCAATACCAAGACTGTGATCCCATTGTCGTAAACAGCTTGGTAAAGCACATTTTTGACAACTTGCGTCGGAGAACATTTCAAAAATTTGCAAAGTTTATCAATTGTTTCAGTTCCCGGCGTTTCCCGCTTTTCAAACGTTGCAAAGGGCGACGGTTCGGCATCAGCAGGCATCGAGACAGCCTTTTCCACATTAGCTGCATACTGACCATCTTCAGTATAAAGAACTTCATCTTCTCCCGCTTCAGCCAACACCATAAACTCTTGAGAACCAGAGCCGCCAATTGCTCCAGAATCAGCATCTACTGCTCGGAATTGCAAGCCCGATCGGCGCAGCATATTGCTATAAGCTTGAGCCATATCCTGATAAGTTTTTTTCAAACTTTCTTCGTTTGTATGGAAAGAATAGCCATCTTTCATAATGAATTCGCGACCGCGCATCAACCCAAAACGCGGGCGAATTTCATCGCGAAATTTAGTTTGAATTTGATACAAATGTACGGGCAATTGCCGATAAGAACGAATCATATCTTTAGCAATTGTAGTAATTACTTCTTCGTGAGTAGGGCCCAGTCCCAATTCTCGCTGCTGCCTATCTGTCATGGCAAACATAATACCTTCAGCTTGAGTGTAGGTGTCCCAGCGGCCGGATTCCCGCCACAAATCGGCCGGTTGCAATTGCGGGAGGAGGCATTCTTGAGCGCCGGTAGCGTCCATTTCTTCGCGGACAATTTGAGATACTTTTTTGAGAACTCGCCACATTAAAGGTAGATAAGCGTAAATTCCGCTACCGATGCGCCGGATGTATCCGGCACGGAGTAATAGTTTGTGGCTGGGAATTTCTGCTTCTGCCGGGTCTTCGCGCAGGGTAACAAAAAGCATTTGAGATAGTCGCATGGCTGATTTCCTTAAAATACCGGATGAGTGTAATTTTAGATCAACTTCTGATATTATCAGAACTAAGCCCGATTTGATTAAATATATGAATAAAATTTGGCAAAACTATGAAAAAGGTATGGTAGTCTTTGATAATTGTCACTCTCCTACTGTGCAATCTCAGTGGCTTGCCTTAAAAGATGAAATAGGAGAATTTGTTCGAGAACCTAATTTAAGCGAAATTTGGGATATTGTTCATGCTGCTGGTCGATTGCTTTACAAACTAATCGGAATTCCCTTATATTTACTGGCCTATCCTACTGTTCGCAAACACAGTCAACGTTTCGAGGAGTACGGCTGTATTCGCAGCATTCGCAACTCTGAGGGTAAATGCTGCGCCAAAAATTCGTAGGGTACGCTGCGGCGCACCTAATATCATGTTTGTTGAATGACCCGCAATTACATTCTAATGACCGAAAGCATCCAGGATACCCGCCACGTGATTCATCCGTCCAGAAATAAAAAACCTGTATCCGATGAAACTTGCGCCCCAAATTTATCCGTGGGATCAATGCTTCAATTCTTTAATCTAAAATCTAAAATCTAAAATGGATTGACCTGATTCAAAAAACAATGCAACTTTAGGCAAGCGCAAAACCCCTATCCAGTAACTAATTCTCAATCTAAAATCTAAAATCTAAAATCTAAAATCGCATGACCCGATTTATTCACGACCAATTTGCCAAACAGTATCTTAAAGAACTATTAACCCCTCTCGGTAATGTAGAAACCAGCCGGGATGTTGCTGGAGAAGTAAGGCCGGTTGACGTTTTATTTGCCCCGAAACCGGAACCGGAAGTCGAACCAACAGCCATCGGCATTCTGGGTCAAATTGCAGCAAAACCCGCTGTATTTGAACCCTTCCGCAGCCCCGTCCAAATCGGAGAAATTCGCAGTTGTCTGGGCAAACTCTTCGATATCCACGGCGAATTTGAACGGATCGCAGCTAGAGAAAATACCCGGATTGCAGAGGCAGACTTGCCCCAACTCTGGATACTGTCGCCGACTGTTTCTGACACGATATTAGCTGGATTTCGAGCGATTTCCGAACCGGAAAATTGGGTAAGTGGAGTTTATTTTATGGGCCCATCTCTGAAAGCAGCGATTATTGCCATTCACCAACTCCCCCGGACTCCAGAAACCCTGTGGCTGAGAGTTTTAGGGAAGGGAAACGTGCAGAAGCAAGCTATTGCCGAATTGAGAGAGTTACCCTCAGATAATGTCTTTCGGTTGAATGCGTTAGAATTGTTGTACAACTTGCGAACGATATTAGAAGTACGTCAAGACATAGATCGAGAAGATCGGGAGTTAATTATGGAACTGTCACCCCTCTACTTGCAACGGTTGGAAGATGCAACTCAGCGCGGTATCCAGCAAGGTATGCAGCAAGGTATCCAGCAAGGTATTCAGCAAGGTATGCAGCAAGCTATGCAGCGCGCTCAACGCCTGATGGTTGAGAGTCTCCTACAACTAAAATTTGGCGAGATTGATGAAGAATTATCCCAACTAATCGAGCCTTTGATTCAGCTAGAACCCCTCGATCGCACGCGACTAATTAGGCAGCTCGATCGCTCTGAATTGCTAGCTCATTTTGAAGATAAAAATCAACCGTAATCCTAACTCAGCAGCGCGCTCTACAATCTGTAGAGTGCGCCAAATATCACTTTAGTATTTATTAGATATCGAGAAAATCGGGAGTTAATTATGGAACTGTCACCTCTCTACTTGCAACGGCTTGAAGATGCGACTCAGCCAGGTATTCAGCAAGGTATTCAGCAAAGCAAACGCGAGATTTTTGAGAGTATATTACAAGTAAGATTTGGCGAAATCGATGAATAATTAGCCCAAATAATCGAGCCTTTGATTCAACTAGAACCTCTGGAAATCACGCGACTGAGTATGCAGCTCGATCGATCGCAATTACTGGCTCGTTTTGAGCCTGAACATCCAACGGAATCCTAACTTGCTAGCGCACTCTACGATATGTAGAGTGCATCACATCGCACTTTACTACTATTGATAATTGGTGGGGATTGCCCCCGCCTCAAACTTGCCAGTTTTATGCGAACTCTGCTGCTACCAATCCCTTAAAAAGTAATTTCTGACTTTAGACGGATTTATTTTTTAGCTTCCAGAGCCATAATAAGCAGTAAGGATGAGATCACTATAGAACTGATTTACCACTCATCCCAATTTCACTAATAAGGCCTTCCGTAAGATAAAGCCGAACCCAAACAAAACCTCATCTAAAGATTACAAACACCCCTAGAAAAAAGTTGGGGGCCATTTTCGCTATGCCGAGTTAGGCATAAAAATTAAGGAGGTAAATTATGTTTCAAAGCGAGTTATTAATGTCGCTGTACACTCCAAAACTCGATAGGGGCCAAATGCCAGTAGAAATGCCAGTACAAACGCCAGTAGAAATAGATGTGCCATTTGACCACCCCGATATCGGAGGGCTGATGTTTTTAAGCCCGCAGTTTTTCGTGGCCTTAATCGCCGGAGTCATTATGGCTTTCGGCTTCCAATTCCTGTTAACAAATTTCTCGATCGCCGCCAAAATCTCAAATTGGGACGAGGCTTTACCCGATGATGACGATGATGATGAGTCCGAAAGTTTAGGCAAGAAAGTTCGGAAAATCGAAGGTTTAGTGGGGGGTTGGATTTTAGTCACAGTTAACCTGGCTTTATTTTTGGCTTGTTTTCTGGCAGTCAAACTAACTTCAATTGCCAGCGTAGACGGAGCTGCAATTATTGGTGTGGTCATCTGGGCTGCGTACTTTTTAACCCTGGTGTGGCTCGGTTCTAGCGCCGTCGGTTCTATGATCGGTTCCTTGATAAAAACTGCTTTTTCAGGCGTTCAAGGCCTCATGGGTACTGCTGGTGCTGCGATCGGCGGCAAGATGGCTAGCGATCAAATGGTCAACACTGTAGAGGCATCTGTTGCCGCTGTCCGCCGCGAATTGAGTTCGGCGGTAGACCCGGATAGCATTCGCGAAACACTGCAAGACTATGTGGGTTCTTTGCAGTTACCGAAACTAGATGTTAAGGAAATTCGCGGTCAATTTGAAAAGTTGCTAGGCGATGCAGATATCAAATCTCTTGCGGGAAGCGACGTTCTGAAGAATGTTAACCGCCAGACTTTTGTGGATTTAGTTAAGAGTCGCACAGACTTTTCTCAAGAGGAAATAAATCAAGTTGCTGACCAACTCGAAGGCGTTTGGAAGCAAACTTTCGGCAAGCAGCAAGAGCAGAAAGACCCGAATTTAGAGTTGGTTGATTTTCTCAAGTTTGCGGCTCCCGATTTGCTGAAGTCTGACGAACTAAACGCCAAGCTGTCTCAAATTCTGGAAAGTAGGGAAAACAAATCGGAATCCAGCAGCGGCATGAAGCGAGCGATGCAGTTGGGTGTGGAAGCTCTTGTGGGCACTGTTTTGTCGCGGACGGATTTGTCTGATTTGGATGTTGAAAAAATCTCTGGTCAGTTGCAACAACTGACAGCACAAGGGACTCAAAAAGCTAAATCTTTTGCTTCTCAGGTGGGCGATAAAGTGCCTGCGCTGCCTTTCAATACAGCTAAGGCTGATGTGGAAAACTACTTGATGAATGCCCAACCTTGGCATCTCAATCGGGAGACAATCAAGCAGGAATTTAGGGATGTGATTTACGACCCGGAAGCTTCTCCGGGGGCAGTTTTGCGCCAGTTAGAGCTGTTTAATCCCGATTATTTTGTAAGGATTCTGGGCCGCCGCGAGGGGTTTGCTCCGGAACAGGTGACGGAAATTGCCGAACAGCTTGAAGGTGTCCGACAAGAAGTCTTGGAAATCGTGCGAGATGCTGCTGGTGAAGAACAGTCTCAAGATTTACGCAGCCGGATTGAGAATTATTTGCGATCGACCGGCAAGGAGGAATTGAATCCTGAAGGTATCGAGCGGGATTTCCAAGCGCTTTTGGAAGATCGGGATGCTGGTTTTGAGGCTTTGCGCGATCGCCTTTCGCAGTTTAACCGCGATACTTTGGTGCAGTTGCTGGGTCAGCGGGAAGATTTCAGTCCAGAGGAAGCCGATCAGTTAATCGGGCGGCTCGAAAGTTCGCGCGATCGCGTAATTTCAAGAGCTCAAGAATTGCAAGAGCAAGCGAAATCGAAAGCGCAAGAATTGCGGCACAAGGTAGAAGATTACCTCCGCAATACTAATAAGGAAGAACTCAATCCTGAAGCGATCGAGCGCGAGTTTCAAACGCTGTTAAACGACCCGGAAGCCGGATTCAAAGCGCTGAGAGAACGCTTATCTCAATTCGATCGCGATACGCTGGTGCAGTTGCTGTCACAGCGCCAAGACCTCAGCGAAGAACAGATAAATCAGGCGATCGACCGAATCGAATCTGTGCGCGACAACATTATCCACGCGCCGCAAATAGTTGCAGATAGAGCTAAGCAACAGTACGAGGAAGTTACTGCAAAAATTGGCGATTACCTGCGGAATACAAACCTGGAAGAACTCGATCCAGAAGCCATCAATCGGGATTTGACTAAATTGTTTGAAAATCCGAAAGAGGGTGCTTTGGCACTTCGGGACAGACTTTCTCAGGTCGATCGCGAAACTTTAGTCAAGTTGCTGTCGCAGCGGGAAGATTTGAGCGAAGAACAGATCAATCGGACGATCGATCGCGTGCAAGATTCGATTCGCAGCATCGTGAAATCGCCCCGCCGCTTGGCCTCTCGCGCTCAAAAAACAGTCCGCGATTTCCAAGGAAGTTTGGAAAATTACTTGCGGAATACGGACAAGGAAGAACTCAATCCTGAAAGCATCAAACGCGATTTGCAGTTGCTGTTTAGTGAGCCGGGAATGGGGATGCAAAGTTTGGGCGATCGCCTGAAGCACTTCGATCGATCGACTCTGGTAGCATTGTTGTCGCAGCGGGAAGACATCTCGTTCGATGAAGCAAACAAAATTGCCGACCAAATTGAATCTGTCCGCAACCAAATTGTCGAACAAGTTCAAATGGTTCAGGACAAGTTTCAGTCAGCAATGGATGGTATTTTCGGCAAAATCCGGGATTACCTCAATTCCCTCGATCGACCAGAACTCAACTACGAAGGCATCAAGCGGGACTTGCGTAAAGTGTTTGACGACCCGCAGGCAGGATTTGACGCGATTAAAGAGCGTTTAGGTGAGTTCGATCGCGGTACTTTAGTTGCCCTGCTGAGTTCTCGTTCCGATATTTCCGAGGCACAGGCTCACCGAATTGTTGACCAAATGGAAGGAGCCCGAGACAGCGTTTTATTGCGCTCGGAACGCCTGCAATCTGAAGCCAAAAAACGCATCAAAGAACTCAAGAAAAAGACCAAGCAGCAAGCAGAAGATGCGCGCGAAGCCGCCGCAGCCGCAGCTTGGTGGCTGTTCGGTACGGCTCTGACTTCTGTGGTTGTTTCGGCTTTGGCTGGAGCAATAGCAGTCAACGGGATTTCGGGTTTGTTTAGCTAGATTTTCAACGAGTTTGAAATAAAGTTCTCCTGATTCTAGGCTGGCTCTTTGCCAGCCTATTTTCTTTGGAATGACACCAGGGTAAGAGCGTCTCAATCATGCTTGACAAAAGGAATCCGAAGAATCTAAGATCTTGTCAATAAAACAAGAACTG